>CAZESO010000020.1:0-17826 GCA_964515325.1 uncultured Roseburia sp.
AAGCCCCTCCTAAGGGCTAGTTGTAGGTTCGATTCCTACTGCGGGTGTTTTTATTAATTTAGCAAAGAAGCTGCTTAGATATGTCTAAGCAGCTTCTTCCCTATATAAAACTATTTTTATCTTAGAGAAAAATGAGGATGATTCCCCGCAAAAATATGTGTAAATTTTCTCCCATGTCAAACCCAAAATTTATAGGGAAAATATTCTTCTATCGAATTGTAATTCCTATTCCAGCCAATTCCTTTAATGTCTTAAATATTATAACTTCATTTTCTTCATCAAGGTAAGCCTTCCGCAATTTCTTTTCTCTTAGCCGGCTCTATTTCATATATATAGTCTTCCATATCTAGTTTTATCATTATAGCAAACTTTCTAGTTAAACTTTCCAATTGTATAATAATACAACACAAGAGGACTAATTCACATAATTAGTCCTCTCACATCACTACTTCTAATCAATCTTCTTCAAGCTTGCATCCCCTGATACAGTTTCAAAGCTATACTTTGCGCTACCATCTCCATTAATTCGCACATCTTCCTTAGTAGTCACCTCAAAATCAATATTCATATCACCACTTACACTTTCCATCTCAGCTGTAAATCCATCACCTTCCGGCATACTAACTGTTATGTCTCCACTTACAGATTCCATATCAATGCTACTTAACTGTTTAGAAGATGTAATATCAATCTTACCTGATACTGACTCTGCGTTTATCTTATCAACTTCACCTGATATACTCACCTTGGCACTGACACTTTCCACATCAACACTTCCAAGTATAACATTACTTGCATTAACCTGACCGGATACAGTTTCGATATTTAAATCAGTTATATAACAATACTCTATATCCACTCCTGCCGAAACACTTTGAATTTCAACAACAGCCATCTTTTTTGCCATTTCTTCCGGCACATATATGGTCAAATCTTTTTTCACATCGTTTCCGTATGAGAAGCCTTCTGATTTCTTGAATTTAATCATCAATGTCCCCTTAACTACTCTGTAACGAAGTTCATTTTCCTCATCTTCCACATCAGTTTCATCTACATATAAATTTTCCTTATCTGTCACCACAAACTTCACATTTCCTGCAATCCAGTCAACGCTAATAGATGAAATGTCCTCATCTAATGTAAACTCTCCAACGCTATATTTATCAGCATCCTTATAATAATATCCGCCAATATTTATGCCACCACAGCTTAATCCTGTCCAAAATGGTCCGTTAATAATTCCTAAAACTAATAGCACAATTAAGAGAAGCGCTACAATTGAATATGATACCAATCTGATTATTGCACTTTTTCTATTCATTTTCTTTTCCTCCCCGTTTATTTGTATTCTTTAATATCACGATAAGCTTTAATCACCTGGGAAATAGCACTAGCTATTGGGAAAATCAGCCATGTAATATACCATGCGCCTGTGGCAAAGCTTATTACAAGGTATAGTACAGTAGTTACTGCTCCTACTGCTGAATTAATACTCTTATCAACAGGATTTTCTTCCGCTTCTTTATCATTCTTATCTTTTGGCTTTGAAGAAACATACATTATAAGCAATACAGTAGCTACTGCGCAGATAGCAAACATAATGCAAATTCCAATACCTTCAGCTCTTCCACCAATAACTTCATCCCCTATAATTGTTGGGATAAGCGATAAAATATAGAGCATAACTGCTGCACATAATAAATGAGTCTTCGCTTTACCCTGTGGTTCTTCATCTCTTTTATAGTCTTCTGCAGCTTTTTGGTCCCCAGTCACAGAATTTCCCATAGTTCTCAACAATTCATTAATATCGCCAATACCGGAAACAGCTGTACTATAGGCTTCATCTTCACTTTTACCTGAGCTTACCAAATCTTCATATTTATCAATTACATTTTGTAATATCTCTTCTCTAAGCTCGATAACCTCTTCAGTCTTCATAGCATTATCAAACAATGCTTCAACATACATTCTCAATTTATTCTTCATATCTTAACTCCTTTCTAAACCCTAACCAGCTTATCAATGATATCCTTGGCCATCTCCCACTCTTCGTATAGTTTATTATAATTTTCGATTCCAAGAGGTGTTATCTTATAATATTTACGTCTTGCACCACTCTGCTCATCTCCCCAGTACGATGCAATACATCCCATATCCTCCAACCTCTTAAATGCAGTATATAGTGTTGCTTCTTTAAGCTCATATCTTCCATCAGATAAAACACCAATACTTTTGTTAATCTCATATCCATAACTATCTTTCTTCATCAAATGCGCTAAAATAATAGTATCTGTATGACCTCTTATTAAATCAGATGCTATCGACATAACTGCCACCTCCTTACTATATCTCTCTGTTATGTTGTATATTATATTCTAACATACCTCGCCTATCAAGGTATCTTTCAAAATTATGTATATAAATTACAAAATTCACACTATTATTTTGACCTAACATTGATATTATGGTATACTTACTTATTATAAGTTGTATTTCGTGATATGGAGGATATATAATATGGAAACAAACAATCAGCACAAACCTGTGAATGGTTTGCCTTTTTATTCATTAACTTTTTTAGTTGCTTTATTATTTGAATTGTACTGGATTCTCAACAGACCATATGATTATTTTATGCTTATAGGCATTGGTATAATCATTGTCATAACTGGTTATCTTACAGTTGACAATCTTGTCAAAACCCACGAGGCTAATATTGCTGCACAACAGGCGCAGAACGAAACAATGATTAAGGCGCAGAAGGCTATTTATCTTGCAACTAAAAAAAATGTTATGGAAACAGAAAAGACTCGCGAAGAAAGCATGAAGACTTTGGAAGTTCTTATGGCAGGAATGGTTACTTCACAGAAGGAGCTTGTTAAGGTTATCACTGTCAAGAGTGATGAATTTGCAGCGAAGCAGCTTGCTATGAGTGATTCTTCTGCTGATGTGACTGAACTTGTGGACAAGCTTGCTAAATCTAATGATAAATTAGCTAAGCAGGTGCAGGATGCAGTTACAATAACAGAGCTTGTTAAGGCTAATTCTGAATTAGTTAAGAATGTACAGGAATTATTTGGAAGTTCTATGGTTAAAGAAGCGGTTGCAGAAGAACCTGAAGTTGCTGAAGCACTAGACATTACTGAAACACCAGACCTTGAAGAAGAATTCGCAGTAGCAGATGAACCTTTTATCGCCGAAGAAACCATGGTTGAAGAACCTGTAGCTTTTGAAGAACCTGTAGTTTTCGAGGAACCTGTGGTGCCTGAAGAACCTGCGGAACCTGAAGAACTCAACACTATTGAAGTAGAAAACATTCAGGACGTTATAAGCTTAGATCCTATTATGGAAGAAGCTGAACAAATGGAAACAATTCCTGATGATTCATTGTATACAGAAACATTAGATGATGATATAATGGATAGCGAACCTGTAGACTCGATTATCGAAGATAGTTTAACTGATATAGCTAATGATATCACAGAAGATAACACAGAGGATATCGTTGAGGATATCGTTGAGGACACAGATTTAGTAAACGAAATTAATGTCGCTAAAATGGAAGAGGCTCAGGCCCTTGAAGATATGACCGTTGCTGATGAAATCTCTCCTGAATTAGACGAAGAGATGAGCACAACTACTATAAATGATGATCCTAATGCGACACTCTCAGAGGAGGATATAGCTGCGTTATTTGCCAGCCTGTAACTTATGAATTTAATAGTTTTAGACCTGGAATGGAACCAATCTCCAAATAACAGGAAGAATCCTATGGTTCCTTTCGAGATAATAGAAATTGGAGCAATAAAACTAAATACTGAATTTGTGCAAACAGGACATTTCTGTGAAGTTGTAAAGCCTTCCATATACAAACGCTTGCACAATATAAGTCGTGATATCACACATTTATCTATGAAACAGTTGAACAAAGGTAAAAGCTTTAAAGATGTATTTAGTCGTTTCCTAGAATGGTGCGGGGATGACTTTATGATATGCACATGGGGCTGCACTGATTTAACCGAATTACAGCGTAATATGAAATATCATGGTTTTCCACTATTTAAAGCCCCTGTGTTATATTATGATATTCAAAAGATTTTTTCTATAGTTTATGAAGAAAACAAAAAGACAAGACGTTCCCTTCAGGACGCAGTCAATTATTTAAATATCAAGAGCGATATTCCTTTTCATCGCGCACTTTCAGATGCCTGTTATACCGCAGAGGTCATAAAGCATCTGAATTTTTCTGATTTAACTAAGAATTATTCTATTGATTATTATCAGAAGCCAACGAGTAAAAAGGACGAATTCTTCTTAGAATACGAAGATTACACTAAATATATTTCAAGAGAATTTGAAAATAAAACAGATATTCTTGCTGACAAACGAGCTACTGCTACTGTCTGCTATAAATGTGGCAAAGCTTGTCGAAAGAAAATTCGATGGTTTTCAGGTAATTCCAAGACCTACTATGCTCTTGCTGTTTGCCCGGAACACGGCTACTTAAGAAGTAAGCTTCGCATTAAAAAGAGTGACAATGGTTCTTATTTTGCAGTCAAAACCACCAAGTTTGTTGGAATTGAAGCCCTAATTAATTTACGTGAAAAGCAAATTGAAATAAGAAAAAAGCGTCAGCTTAAACGAAAGAAAGAAGAAGACTAATTAAAGCCTTCTTCTTTTTTTAACCTTATACTTCCTGCTTGCCTCTTTAAATAATCTCTTTCTATCTCGTTTAATCTTTCTTTCCTTCTTGGTTTTCACAAGATATATGATTACCAAAATCAATACAATCACTAATATAACAACCATGATTATAAGTTGTATATCAATATACAATTTTTCTTCTTTGCTCTCAGCCTTTTTTACCGGTTTCACAACTCCATCATCTTCAACATCTGCGATGGTAAAGGTTATTGTGCTTTGCCCAAGAAAATGCTCTGAGCTATAATATTTCAATTGGGCTATATTTCCATCGGAATTGTCTTCATTATATATAAGCTCATATTCTAAATCTGATACATTCATATTCTTTGGAATTGTTATATAATCCGTGTCCGGAATGCTCACAAATCCATCGCTTCCACCAAATCTATCTTCTTCATCAATAACTCTAACTTTCTTAAAGTTGGTAAATCCATAATCCAATAAAGCTTCTGTATTAATATATGCCTGTGAAGGTTCATCAAACAATACAACACATATTAATGATAAACCATCCTTCTTAGCATGTGTTACCAATGTTCTTTTAGCCAAATCTTCATATCCGGTCTTGCCACCCTCCGCATATTCATAGTAATCTGCGCTATTACTTAACAGCATGCTATGTCTGTTAGATATAGTATATGCTTCATTTAAATTGGTTGCCGACATATCATAGGTTTCAGTTCCCCATACTTCACAAAATGTACCATTTTTCAAAGCTTCTCTTGTAATAACAGCCATATCGTATGCTGTTGTATAATGTGTATCCTGATACAATCCTGAAGCATTGGTAAATACAGTATTAAGAGCACCCATTTCCTTTGCTCGTTCTGTCATAAGCTTTCCAAACTCTTCTTCACTTCCCGATATTGTTATGGCTAATGCTACAGCAACCTCATTACCTGATCTCAACATCAAACCATACAAACAATCTTTAACTGTAAGTATTTCTCCTCTTTGAACACCCAAAAGTGCCGCGTCCCAAGGCAAAGTTTCAAACACCTCATCAGTATATGTTATCTGCTGATCCAAAGATAAATTCTCAATAGCCAAAAGACATGTCATAATCTTTGTAATACTTGCAGGATAATATATTCCATGAATATCCTTTTCATAAAGTATTGCTCCTGTATCAGCATCCATTATTATACCTGCACCTGCTGTAATTTCCGGGGCTTCAGGATATGTGAATACCACATTCTCCTCCACTGCTGAAGTCACACCTTCAGATTCTCCTTCTGCAAATGCTACCGTTTTTATATTTGACATCAATACTGCTATTGTCAATATTATCAAGCTGATTTTTTTTATTCTTATCTTCATGTTTATGCTTCCTTTACATTTATCTATTACTCTCACCATTATACTACCTTAAAACTAAAAATGCACCAAAAAGAATTTTTTCTTTGATATTTTATAACAATTATAGTATTATATGTTTTGTTTGAATATTTATGATTTATTTGGAGGAGAAATGAGACTTAGAAATGTACCTGGCTCAAGAGAAGCCATTGCAGCAAGTAAATACGCAGTAGATGTTCCTGAAGAAAACAAGGGAAAATGGAAAGAAATATTTGGAAACAATAATCCTCTACATATAGAAATCGGTATGGGAAAAGGAAGATTTATAACAGACCTTGCTATCCAGAATCCTGATATCAATTATGTTGGCATTGAAAAATTCTCAAGCGTTCTTATCAGAGGAATTGAAAAATTAGAACAATTAGAGCTTAACAACCTTCTTTTCATAAGAATGGATGCCGAAGATATTTGTGATGTGTTTGAAGAAAACGAAGTTGATAGAATATACCTTAACTTTTCAGACCCATGGCCAAAGGACAGACACGCAAAGCGTCGTCTTACTTCAAAGGAGTTTTTCGCTCGCTATGACAAGATTTTAGTACAGGATGGACAAGTTGAGTTCAAAACAGATAACCTTCCTTTATTTGAATTCTCATTAGAACAGATTCCTATGACAAATTTCAAGGTTGTGGAGCATACATTTGATTTACATAATAATCCTGAAATGAATGCCGGCAATGTTATGACAGAATATGAAGAAAAGTTTTCTTCAAAGGGCAATAAAATCAATAAGCTTATAGCTAAACGATAAAAGAGGGGACATCCCCTCTTTTGCTTTACTTTTTCATTTGTTTCTTAATAACTTTAAGTCTGGTAAATTCTTCTCTTTCTTTCTCTTCTAATGCACTTGCTATATTTTTAGTCAATGCCTCATATCTAGGAATTGTAATGTTCTTCAATGCATTGGCGCGTTTCTGCGTCTTCTTAACATTATATGCCAATCGATATGCAGAATTTTCAATAGCTGCCAACTGTATAGACAACTCCTTTACTTTCTCAAATGCCACCTTGGCTATATCTAACGCTTCATTAGAACCATAAAAGGAATATGCCGGTTTTAATGGTTCCAATTCATAATCAATATGTGGAATCTCCACACCCATAATACTTCTGCTTTTTATTCTTATATTATCCTCTTCCGAAACTGCCGAAGCAAAATCCATTACATTATTGATACCCAAAGAAATATTGGCCTGCTGTAATGCCTGATACGCAGTTTTGTAAGTTTCAAGAATGCTATTCTGTATATCCTCAGCTTTATCAATCAGCTCCATTAACTCTCTTATAAGAATATTTCTCTTTTTATCCATTAACTCGTATCCCTGTTTAGCAAGAGCCAACGAGTTTTTAGCAAGTATCAAATTACCTTTGGTTGGAAATGAATTTGGGTCCATAAAATCACCTTCTATTCATCAATATTTACTGTGTCATAATATTTATTCAATATTACTGTATCAATTCTGTCAAGCTCTTCTTTTGGAAGAATATGTAATAGTTTCCATCCCATATCAAGGGTAGTTTCTATGGTTCTGTTATCTGTTTCCTGTTGCCCCACAAAAGTTTCTTCAAATGCCTTACCGAATTCCAAATATTTCTTATCTGTATCCGGTAATTCATCTTCACCAATAACTGAAGCCAATGCTCTCGCTTCACCTACTTTGGCATATGCGGAAAACAACTGATTCGCCACATCCTGATGATCATCTCTGGTAAAGCCTGCACCGATTCCATCCTTCATGAGTCTGGAAAGAGATGGTAATACATTTATAGGCGGATATATGGATTTTCCATGCATATTTCTTTCAAGAACAATCTGCCCCTCTGTTATGTAGCCTGTCAAGTCAGGAATTGGATGCGTAATATCATCATTAGGCATTGAAAGAATCGGAATCTGTGTCACCGAGCCCTTTGAGCCATTAACAATACCTGCACGTTCATATATAGTTGCAAACTCGCTGTATAAATATCCAGGATAACCCTTTCTTGAAGGAATCTCTCCCTTTGATGAAGAAACCTCTCTCAAAGCCTCTGCATATGATGTCATATCAGTCAATATTACAAGCACCTGTTTTCCCAAATCATATGCAAGATACTCTGCTGTTGTTAATGCAACCTTTGGTGTTATAAGTCTTTCAACGACCGGATCATTTGCAAGATTTAAAAACATTACAACATGATCTAAAACACCACTTTCCTCAAAAGTTCTTTTAAAAAAGCCGGCAACATCATGTTTTACGCCCATTGCTGCAAATACTACAACAAGTTCATCTTCGCTATCCTCTCCCAAAGATGCCTGTTTAACTATCTGTGCAGCTAATCTATCATGAGGAAGACCATTCCCTGAAAAAATCGGTAATTTCTGACCTCTTATAAGTGTAGTAAGGCCATCGATTGCTGATATTCCAGTTCTAATATAATTTCTTGGGTATTCTCTGGCTACCGGATTCAGAGGCTTACCATTAACATCCCTTTTTATATCTGATATAATTGGTCCCATACCATCTATTGGTCTTCCTATACCATTAAAGGTTCTTCCCAAAACATCTTCTGAAAGAGCTATCTCCATAGTTTTTCCTGTGAGCCTTGTCTGTGTATTCATAAGAGACATATTTTCAGTTCCTTCAAACACCTGAATAATAGCTTTATCCTCATAAACCTCTATAATTCTTCCTATCTTCTTTTCTTTCCCCTCCATACCTTCAACTATGAATTCCACAATTTCATCATACATAGCATTGCTAACTCCCTCAATAGCAACCAAAAGTCCATTTATCTGACTCAACCCTAAATATGATATCGACATTTTTCTCCATCCCTTCGTCTATGCATTTATTCTTAATATTTTTTCATAAAAATCATCAATACTATTCCTATATTCATCAAATATATCAAGTCTGTTGTTTGGAACATCATATTTTATAGCAATAATTTTTTCAAAAATATTTTCCTGTTTAAGTACTGACATCGGCATATCCATAGCTATAAGCTGCTGACATCTATCGTATAAATATAGTATCGTTTCCATCATCTTCTGCTGCTTTTCAAGAGGTACATATGTATCATCCTTGTGAAATGCATTCTGTTGTAAGAAACCAAGTCTTATAACTCTTGCTATTTCAAGCGTTAGTTTCTGATCATCAGGAAGCACATCACTACCTATCAATTTAACAATTTCATTAAGGCTACTTTCCTTATTTAAAATAGACAGAAATTCATTTCTATAAGCAACAAATTCTTCACTAACATTCTCCGTATACCATTCAGATAAATCTCCAAAATATTCACTATAACTTGTAAGCCAATGAATTGCAGGAAAATGTCTTGCATATGCAAGGGATTTATCCAATCCCCAAAAGCATCTTACAAATCTCTTTGTATTCTGTGTAACCGGTTCAGAAAAATCACCACCCTGTGGTGAAACTGCACCTATAATAGATACTGAACCTTCTGTATCATTTAGATTAATAAAATATCCTGCTCTTTCATAAAACCCAGAAAGTCTGCTGGCAAGATATGCCGGAAAGCCTTCCTCAGCAGGCATTTCCTCCACTCGTCCGGATAACTCTCGTAAAGCCTCTGCCCATCTGGATGTTGAATCCGCCATAATCGCTACATGATATCCCATATCTCTATAATATTCAGCAAGGGTAATGCCTGTATAAATACTAGCTTCTCTTGCTGCCACCGGCATATTTGATGTATTAGCAATTAGTGTGGTTCTGTCCATAAGGGGATTTCCTGTTTTAGGATCAACAAGCTTTGAAAAATCTTCCAAAACCTGTGTCATTTCATTACCACGTTCTCCACATCCAATATAAATTATAATATCTGCATCGGACCATTTTGCAATCTGATGCTGAGTCATTGTTTTTCCTGTACCAAATCCACCCGGAACACATGCTGTTCCTCCTTTTGCTATAGGAAATAAGGTATCAATAATTCTCTGCCCTGTTATCATCGGTTTTGTCGATGGCTGTCTATTCTTGGTTGGTCTTGGTACACGAATAGGCCACTTCTGACTTAGTGTCAGCTTTCTCTCTGTACCATCCAAAAGTCTTATAACTGCTATGGTATCATTTATAGTATATTGTCCATCAGGAACAACACTTACTACAACGCCTTCTGTTTTAGGTGGAATCATTGATTTATGAACTATTGCATTAGTCTCCTTCGCTTCTGCAATAATCATTCCGGGAAGAACCTGCTGTCCTTCCTTTAGCATAACCTTCACATCCCATAGCTTTTCTGTATCTAACGAATCCACGCTGATACCTCTGTCTATGTATATCCCTGAATTCTTTGCTATGTCTCTTAATGGTCTTAAAATACCATCAAAAATATTACTCAAAATACCCGGAGCCAAAGTTACAAAAATTGCATTGCCTGTTCCATAAACAAAATCTCCCGGTTTAAGTCTGCTTGTCTCTTCATATACCTGTATTGTAGTCATTTCAGAAGTAAGCGATATAACTTCTCCAACAAGCTTTTCTTCACTTACATAAACCATTTCACCCATATTGAAACCGGTTCTTCCTTTTATATAAACTACCGGTCCATTTATGCCAAAAATCTGTTCCTTTCTTTCCATAATTACTCCAATCCATTATACTTTAAATGTATAATCTTCCATAATTCCATCAAGCTTACTCTCAAAGGAATTATCTATCCAAATATTTTTCACAGGAATTTCTGCCATTGTTCCACCAAGAAATTGTTTTTTAAAAATTGTCAAAGTACAGTTTGTCTTTGACTCTAATATCTCTTTCTTATCTGCATCATTTGCATCAAGATAGATATTTACACTATTACCCATTGCAAAGTCCAAAATTTCTTTTATTTGTTTTTCCAACATCATCATATATTCTTCAGTTTTAGCAAATTCCACTAACTGTTTCTTTATCTCATCTTTCAGTATATTCTTCAATTCCATTTGCTTATTGCTTATTTTTCTCTTTAAACGCAATTGTTCATTGGCACATTCTTTCTTTGCCTTTTTAATAATATCTTCCTTCGTGGCTTTTATTTTCAACTCAGCTTTTTTTTCAGCCTCTTCCATCTTGTCATTGTAATGCCTGTCTATATGAGCCTTATATTTATCTAACAGTCTGTCACAATCTGCTTGTGTATTTAATAATGTAACCTCTTTGATATGTTTTATCTTTTCTTCAGTTGTCAAAGCTGACACCTTCTTTCTTCTTATTACAATTTAACTCCAATTGCTTCATTAATATATGCTGTAATAAAATCAGAACGTTTGACACTACCATGTCTGTCCGGAATCTCAAGAATGAGCGGTTGTTTCAAATTCATTTTTGCATTATTTACCACATTAGGATATTTTCGGCTTAACAATTCCGTGATAAATAATATCCCAATTTCCTTGTCTTTTACAGCTGTCTCAATCGCTTCAACAAGTTCATCCTTTTCATGAACAACAACTCCCTTAATACCTGCCAGTCTCATTCCTGTCGCCGTATCAATATTATCGCTAATTAAAAACGTTTTCAAAATCCGTCACCTTCCTTATAAAGGTATCTTATAATTTACCCAAAATCATAAATGAAATGATGAGTCCATAAAGAGCAACACCTTCAGAAAGACCTACGAAAATAAGTGATTTACCTAATACACTACTATCTTCGCTGATAGCTCCCAATGCCGCACTTGCAGAACTTGCAACAGCAATACCGCCACCTACACATGAACATCCTGTTGACAAAGCTGCTGCCAAATAGCCAAGTCCTGTCGCAAGACTATCTGTATTTTTCGCTACCTCTGCCGCATCAGCAGTTGTTGCAAATACAAATATCATTGAAAAAACTAAGAGCGAAAAGAAGGTACCAACATTAATTGCCAAATATTTTTTATATCTTCCTTTACTCTTTTCACCAACTGCATAGGCTGCCATTGGTATAACTATTGTAAGAACAAGTGCCACGATTAATAAAATTTTTGTTATCATATTTCCTCCATTCCAAAGACATACATCTTTTATCTCAAATTATCTATTTGCTTTATAGGATACAAATTCCCTTCCATTTCCTTTATAAAAACGACTGAATAACTCATAATACTCAAGTCGCAAAACCTGAATACCTACAATTAAGCCTTCAAGGGCACATACAAAAATGTTACCAAGGATTATTACGACAAGATTGCCATCTCCTCCGTTCTGTGCTCCCGCCAACATTAACACTACTTCCATCATTGCCGCATGACTTACTGCAAAGGCACCGACACGGACAAATGACAATGTGTTTGAAAAATAGCTTAAAAGCACTTCAAACATTTCAAAAAATGTTTGTGCAATAAACATTCCCTTTTCCTTTGGCATAATCTCAGCTTTTTTCTCAATCATATTCATTAATGGTTCCTTTAATGCCAACAAAGCTAATGGTACTATAAACATAATTCCCAGAACAATTCCCGAAGGAACTTTATTTCCGGTCATATATAACACCAAAACAGCTACTATAGCTCCATAGAATACAATTCCTGCAATTCCGTTTGCATCAAAAAACAAACTTTCTTTATCCTTCGCCCTAATAGCATTAATTATATGTAAAACCATCGTAAAAATGTTTAATCCCATACCGAAAGCAACCGCTACTATAAACACTGTATTCAATCGCCCAATAAATGGTATTGTGGACATTGCATGCGAAGGACTTAACCATACCGGTTCAAAGAATACACCTTCAAATCCAAACACGCTGCCAAACATAAAACCAAAGATGGTTGAAAAAATACCTGCACAAGATATAATTGCCGCCAGATTCATTTTCTTAAACTTATAAAGTAAAAATCCGCCTACAACAAGACACAAGCCCTGGCCTACATCACCAAACATTGCTCCAAATATAAATGCATATGTCAATGCCACAAATATAGTCGGATCAAGCTCATTGTAGGATGGCAATCCATACATTTTAATAAACATTTCAAAGGGCTTAAACACCTTCGGATTGTTAAGCTTGGTCGGTGGCTTAATATCCGCCATTTCATGCTTCTCATCCACAATACAAATTACATCTTTTTCCTTTTCTTTTATCTCATTATAAAAATCTTTTGCATTGGCATCTTCCATCCAACCACATAAGAAAAAGTACGATATATGACTATCATCTGTATATGCCGCATACTTTCTTATCTCATAATTGATTGTATAATTTTCAATCTTATTGTATGCCGCTTTTAACTTCTCCTTATTTTCATCCAATTTTATTCCAAAATCGTCTTTTAAGCTTTGGATTTGTTGTTCTAAAGCATTTATGGACTTACCAAGCTTTTCACATTCATTCTTTGGAGTTCCATCCACATTATCAGGAAGCATTATTCTCTCAAAATGTAATGATGTATATGCTGCATCAACACTTTCTTTCTCCACTTTTGAGACAAAATATGCCCCCCAAACATATTCCTTATCCTCAGAGCATTTCAAAAATATCGATTCAACGCTTTCTTCTACATAATCCGAAAATTTTGAATAATATTCCTTTGGAATTCTTCCAAATCTACATCTTAGAGACTTAAATCCTAATATTGACTCAATATCATAATTTAAATCCCCAAAATTCTTTATCTTACGCAATCGTTCTTTCAGAGAAGACATCTTCGGTGACAATTCATTCACCTTGCTTTTCATCTCCAGATATTGATTATATAAATCATTTATCAGATTTTTAGCTTCCTCAATATCTATGTTATGTGAATCATCTTTTTGAAATTTTGTATCTTTTATTAATTCTTCACATTTGGTCAAATACTCTTTATAAGGATTTTTATAAACAAATGGGTGTAATGTGCTTGCGGTCTTCAATTCAGATACTGCATGTTCCAAATGAATATCGTATTTTGATATATATTCATCAACAATTCGATCAATGTCCTCTTTCGGGCCGGTAACACTTACAAAATTTAATTTTGCAATCATACCATTTCCTCCATTCTTGCACTTTTTATATTACACATTTTTCTATAATCTCAGAACTCTGGCTATATCTGATACTTTCAAGTATCATAACCAATTTTTCCATCTCATAATTTTTCTCTCTGAGATATGAATTTAGAACAGCAATAGAATACGGATCATCTCTATAAAGCTTATCTGACATTTTCTTCATCTCTTCTTTATATAATTTCTCCATATTTCTGTTCTCTTCCTCAAATTTATGAACAAACTTCTTATAATATGTTTCCTTTAATTCCTCATGAAATTCTTTTAAATCTCCACAGCCTGCCAGCTTAATCACTTGTCGCTTTCTCAATTTGTAATATACCGGAATTGTCATATTGTAAATTTCTGCCGAGGACAGACTATAATATTTTATAGCTCTGTACATCCACATAATATTCAGCGAGTCAGCCTCTGTTCCAAAGGTTTCCATCACAATTCTTAACTCTTTCCCTTTGAAATTCTTCTTACGTTTTTCCCATATACTTTTAAAGAAAAACAAATCTAATGCAAGCTCATAATCAAATACTGTAGCATGCCTATATACTGAAACTTTTTTAAGCACCTGATAATAAACTGTTCCTTCAAGCTTGGGCAGAAGTTCCCTTATTTTCATCTCTCGCACAGCCTTTTTCAGCATCAATATTTCATATTTCATAATATATATACTTAAAAATTTTCTTTGCTTCTGATTTGCAAATTTATATATTTTCTTGACATCTTTTAAAAGAGAATTTAATATACGTTTCTCAAATTCACCTCTATGTAATGGCTCCTCAGCATTTAAGAATTCATCATAATTACCTAATGTTTTCAAATAATTAACAAACTCATCAACTGATTGCATCTTAGCCAGCTTTTTATATTCTTCCTGCTTAATGAGTCGACCTTTCATGGCTCTCACCTTCGTAGTAAGACCGCTGTATTCATTTAAGCTACCCATCCCTTACTCCTTTATTATTCTATCTACAATATCCTTCGCCAACTGTACATATGTTTTATTAAATTGCTCCTCCATCTCCCTTATTTTTTCATCCGTCTGACTTCTCATGCTTAAAATCTCTTCATCCGTTTGCTTTTGAATCTCTTCTTTAATCATAGACAGTTGCTCAATTGTTTGTTTTTGAATATCTGCATCAGCTTTCAAAAATTCCTCTTCTTTTTTTTGAGTATACTCATCGCTTTGTCGTTCTTCATCTGTTCTGATGTTATTTGACAAAACTTCAATTTTAGACAACTCAGCAATTATTAATTCTGTAGAATTATCATTCATCACAATCCTCCATATTTTAAAACACTCATTTTATTTATTATAACTCTTATCCAGTAAAAAAGTGGTAAAGAAATGGTTTAGATTTTTATTTTATATATAGTACGCCCCCTGCCAATAGACAGGGGGCGTATAAAGTCCTCTATTCTTCTATTTACTGTAAACCTTTTTCTTATTTTGTAATAATATTACTGAACCACAAGCTAAACTCATTATTATCAACATTAATGTTGTATTTGATGAATCACCTGTATTTGGTGCTTCAATTGGTGCTGTTGTTGTTTCTGTTGGAGCCACTGTAGGTGTTTCCGGCTCAGTGTTAGTGTCCACAACAGGAAGACTCATATCTGATGTTGCTTCAACAAATATATGTACTGAAGTGATCTGTTTCGAATTTAATCTTGCCTGATTCTACTTTAGCTCTTCCCACAAATACCAATTCGCCTTTTTCATCATCAACTCTGAATACATCAATATATTCTGCATCCTTGTAATCATCAATCACAGGAATTACAATTGTTACTTTACCATTATTTAATGGCTGTACGATTTCTCCATTCCTTTAACTGGTTATAAAAAGACCCTTCTGTCCCTATCTGAACAAACTCCTCAATATTTACTTATTCACACACGTTTCTAACGAATTCATTCTATCATCTTGCTAAAGTATTGTCAATATTAACCTGTAACTCTCTGTTAACTCCCAAAATTATCCATACATAGCTACAGCTCCAACCGTTCCTATATTTACACTGTACTCTAATCTTCTTAATCTTTGTGTTTGCATTAATCCACATTTCATATATAAATGGGTACAGCAAACAACAAAAGCCACCATAATAATTGGAATTGTAAAATGCCAACACTACTCTATTATTATCATCGGATAACACCAATTTCAATCCTTGTTCACTTAAAAAGGCATTTATAACATTTTCAACTGGCACCTATGGCATAACTTTTCTATAATCTGGTAAATAATTTATCTTCTTTAATACCCTTTTTCCCACTATACCTTATCTCATTTCTTAATTTCTACAAGAGCTGTCTCTTTCTTCTCTATTCGTTTTTTCTCTTTTCTACGCATTATTCCGGTTTCTTCGTCCTTTTCAAAATCGATATTCTTCATTTCAAGCTTTCTCTTAAGCGCTTTATCAAGAAGATATGCAATAACCGCAACTATTGGTACCCCCAAAAACATTCCTGCCGGTCCTGCCACAAATCCACCTACCGTAATGGCAAATATTATCCATAAAGGCCTAATACCTGTACTTTCACCTAAAATTGTTGGTCCAAGATACAAACCATCAAACTGCTGTAATGCCAATATCATTATTCCAAATACCAAACCATATGAAAAATCCACAAGAAGCAATAACAAAATTCCCGGAATTGCTCCGATAAACGGACCAAAATATGGAATCATATTTGTAATTCCAACAATAATGCTAATTATAAGAGCATATGGCAACCCTGCAATCTTCATAAGAATAAAACAAAGTATACCTATAATTAATGAATCAATAGTTTTACCTATGATAAAATTGCCAAATATCTCATTACATTTCCCTGTTTCATATATAAAAATATCTCCCTTCTTTTCACCCATAATAGCATAAACAATTCTCTTTGCTGAATTAATAAGTCTGGATTTATCCAACAACATATAAACAGAAACCATAATAGCAATAACAAAATTCAATATTCCTGATACCACTGACATCGACTTAGTATATATAGTCGAAATAATAACCGGTATCGAATCGGAAAAAATCTGTGCAACTTTATTTGGAATTTCTTGTAATAAATTCGTAATTGGTGATAAATCCAGTTCAGGATGTCTGTTTTCAAATGCTTCAAGCTTCTCCATAATACTTGCATAACCTGTCTGCGCCGAGTTTACCAATCCACCAATTTGCGCTAGCGTATCCATTATTTGAGGTATAATGTAGAAAATTATCGTCGATACTGCTCCAATTACTATCACGTACGAAAGCAATACTGATGATACATCTCTAAATTTTTTAAACTTACCCTTAAATAATGGCTTCATAAGCTTTCCATTAATAAATTTGGGCATAGGGTTAATCATATATGCAATAAACATACCTATGATAAACGGAGATAACATATTCATCACTTTTCCAATAAGAGATTTAGTATTATCCCAATTGCCAATTACTGCATTCACGATAATGCAAAGTAATACCGTTACAAATATGTAGATACATATTGTAAAATAGTTATTGTTTTTTTCAAATCTGTGTTTCATAATTCACGCACCAACTCCCTTTTTTCTAGTAAAAAAACAATTTCAATATACCTAGTATAACAGCATTTAGACATAATTAAAATGCTTTTTAAAAATTTTTTTTATTTTTTTTTAAAAAGTACTTGCATTTTTTTTCAACATCATATATAATACTCCTTGCGTTGAGGAAACGCCAAGTGATAAAACTTGATAATGAGCGCGATTAGCTCAGCTGGTAGAGCACCTGACTCTTAATCAGGGTGTCCAGGGTTCGAACCCCTGATCGCG
>CAZESO010000021.1:0-17778 GCA_964515325.1 uncultured Roseburia sp.
TGAAGGTTATTCAGGCGGCAGATAATAATGTTGAGAGAGCTGAATATGGTATCATATATATTGATGAAATAGACAAGATTACAAAGAAGTCTGAAAATGTTTCGATAACAAGAGATGTTTCAGGTGAAGGCGTACAGCAGGCATTACTTAAAATTCTTGAAGGAACAGTTGCATCAGTTCCACCACAGGGTGGAAGAAAGCATCCACAACAAGAACTTATTCCTATTGATACAAAGAACATTCTCTTTATTTGTGGTGGTGCATTTGATGGTCTTGAGAAGATTATCGAAAACAGAACAGATAAGAAATCTATCGGTTTTGGTGCTACAGTTATAGGTAAGAGTGAAAAAGATGAAGATGCAATCTTACGTCAGGTTATGCCTCAGGACCTTGTGAAATTTGGTCTTATTCCTGAATTTATTGGTCGTGTACCAGTAACAGTTACACTTAATAAGCTTACAAAGGAAGATATGGTTAGAATTCTTAAGGAGCCAAAGAACGCATTGATTAAACAGTATCAGGCATTGATTGGCATTGATGATGTTGAACTTGAGTTTACAGATGAAGCAATTGAAGCAATTGCTGAAAAGTCTTTCAAGCGTAAGACAGGAGCTAGAGGTCTTAGAGCTATTATGGAAGAAACAATGATGGACATTATGTATGAAGTGCCATCAGATGATACTATTGAGAAATGTATTATTACTAAGGATTGTGTGGAAAATGGTGCACAGCCTGAGATTGTGTATGAAGAATCTGATAAAAAAGACAAGAAAAAATAAAGTAACATATAGAGCGCTGCCCACAGCAGCGCTTGTTGTTTACAGGTAGGTTTTAGTAATGAGTAAAGAGTTAAATAATATTCCAATTATAATATTAAAAGAAGCAACAATATTGCCGGGTGTTATGGTACATTTTGATGTTGTGGATAAGAAAGCTATGTTGGCACTTGATACAGCAATGAATTCAGGTCAGAAGATTGTATTGTTGACAGAGGGTGACCATAGTAAGGCGGAGATAGCAGAGGATTGCGTCGTAAAACGTGGTGTGCTTGCAAATATGAAACAAATTGCAAAGCTCCCTGATGGCAAAATGCGAGTGTTGGTAAGCGAGGGAGTTCGTGTGGATTTCAATAAATTCATACAAACCACTCCGTATATAACAGGTGATGTAAGTATAGTAGATTTTAGTTATGAAATATCGCGACCGGAATATATTGCTTCTATGAGAATTTTGAAAAAGCTTATTAGCGATTATGCAATGGTGAATGAGAAGTTCAAAGATGGCGCGGCTAAGGAGTTGTCTAAAATTAATCATTTAGATAAACTTTTGCATCAAACAGCAGTATATATTCCTACTAATACCAGAGATTTACAAAATATATTAAATGCTAATAGTATAGTTGAAGAATTTGAGGTTATTACTAAAATTCTTTATCAGGAGATAGAGGTTTCAAGGGTAAAGAATGATATAATGGGTAAAGTTCGCGAAAAGCTTGAAAAGAATCAAAAAGATTACGTTTTACGGGAACAGATTAAGACCATTAGAGAAGAATTAGGTGAAACAGGAGCTTCAGAAGCTGACAGAATGCGAGAAGAACTGGAAAAATTAAATGCTAATTCTGATATAAAGGAGAAGATTGAAAAAGAGATTTCTCATATGCAATCAGTTTCAGGAAGCTCTTCTGAATACAATGTTGTGAGAAGTTATATAGAGACACTTCTTTCGTTGCCATGGAACAATGTCAGTGAAGATAGGGAAGATATAGTTGTTGCTCAGGAAATTCTTGACAGAGATCACTATGGTCTGGAGAAGGTTAAGGAGCGAATTGTAGAATTCCTTGCAGTTAAAATGATGACAAAAGGCGAAGGAAAAGGTACAATTATGTGTCTTGTTGGACCACCGGGAACTGGTAAGACTTCTATTGCAAGATCAGTAGCCGAAAGTCTTAATAAGAAGTATGTGAGAATCTGTCTTGGTGGTGTAAAGGATGAGTCTGAAATAAGAGGACATAGAAAGACCTATGTTGGAGCTATGCCTGGTAGAATAGCAACTGCGTTAAAGCAGGTACAGGTAAGTAATCCATTGATGTTGCTTGATGAGATTGATAAATTAGGTAACAGCCATAAAGGTGATCCGGCAAGTGCAATGCTTGAAGTGTTGGATAGTGAACAGAATAATGCATTTAGAGATAATTATATTGAATTGCCACTTGATTTATCAAAGGTGTTCTTTATTGCAACAGCTAATGATGCAAGCCTTATACCTAAGCCATTACTTGATAGAATGGAGATTATCGAGGTTTCGTCATACACAGCTATTGAAAAATATCATATTGCAAAGGATTATCTTGTGGCAAAACAGCGTAAAGAGAATGGCTTGAAGAAAAATCAGCTGACGATTTCAAAGAAAGCTCTTGAAAGTATTATTGCTAATTATACAAGAGAAGCCGGTGTTAGAAAGCTTGAACAGCAGATAGGCAAAATTTGTAGAAAAACAGTTAGACAGATTCTTGAAAAAGAAGTTACATCAGTTAAGGTTACTGACAAGAATCTTGAAGAGTATCTTGGAAAGCCTCTTCACAAGGATGACAAGCTTAGAAGAAAAAGTGAGATTGGTCTTGTTCGAGGTCTTGCATGGACCAGTGTTGGTGGAACAACACTTGATATAGAAGTGGCTGTTTTAAATGGTAAAGGAAAAGTGGAACTTACTGGTAAACTTGGAGATGTAATGAAAGAGTCTGCATCTGCAGCCATAACTTATGTACGTTCTATTGCTGACAAGTATGGTATTGAGGAAGACTTTTTTGAGAAGCATGATATTCATATTCATGTTCCGGAAGGTGCAACACCAAAGGATGGTCCGTCAGCAGGTATAACAATGGCATTGGCTATATTATCAGCTGTGGCAAAGTTGCCGGTTAGAGGTGATATTGCCATGACTGGCGAAGTGACACTTCGCGGACGAGTACTTCCAATTGGTGGTCTTAGAGAAAAATTGCTTGCAGCAAAACAGGCTGGCGCAAAAACAGTACTTGTGCCAAAGCAGAATATAAGTGATGTGGCAGAAGTTAGTGAAGAGATAAAAGAAGGATTAGAAATAATTTTTGTAGAAAAAATGAAAGAAGTTATAGAAGTAGCATTAGTGAGATAAGCTCGTAATGTTAACTATATTAATATGCTAAAGGAGATGATGTTATGGTAATAAAAAGTTTAAATCTTGAAACAGTGTGTGGAATAACAAGTAAATTGCCTGAGAATGATAAGCCGGAGATAGCGTTTGCAGGAAAGTCCAATGTTGGAAAGTCTTCCCTTATTAACGCACTTTTGAATAGAAAATCCCTTGCAAGAACATCATCTCAGCCGGGAAAGACACAAACAATTAATTTCTATAATATAAATGACGCAATGTATTGTGTGGATTTACCAGGATATGGGTTTGCAAAGGTTTCTAAGGAAACTCAGGAAAAATGGGGTAAAATGATTGAAAATTATCTCCACAAATCAAAAATGTTAAAAGCTGTATTTCTACTTATAGATATTAGACATGAGCCAGGGGTTAATGACAGAAATATGTATCAGTGGATATTGGCTAATGGTTATGAACCAATCATTATTGCAACAAAGCTTGATAAAATAAATCGTAGCCAGATCGCAAAGAATGTTAAGATTATTAAAAAAGCTTTGGATGTGACACCGAATACAGTAGTCATTCCTTTTTCAGCGACTACTAAGCAGGGAAGGGATGAGATTTGGAATCTTATTGACGAGTTGGTGGAAATAAGCCAGTAGAAAATTTTTAGGGTTGTGTTATTCTGAAAAAGGTGCTAGAATATGTTTTGACAATCAAACAAAACAAAGGAGAAATTGAATTATGAAGAAACTTTTATTGTTACTTTTATCTATGCTTATGATGTTCTCACTCGTTGCTTGTGGCGAAAAAGAGGAAGATGATGATAAGGAAGATACAAAAGTAGAAGCAAACAAAGATGACGAAGATGATGCAGACAAAGATGATGCAGACAAAGACGATGCAGATTCAGATGATGAAGACGATGCAGACAAAGATGACAAAGATGATGCAGACAAAGACGATGCAGACAAAGACGACAAAGATGATGCAGAATCAAAGGAAACAGACATCGAAGGTACATCAGGTGTAATCGGTACAATCAAAGAAGAAGCTGGTTCAGATAATGTTTCAAAGTATGAAATCGAATATGAATTAGATGGTTCTAAAGTTGATGTGAGTTTTGAAGGTCCTTCTGGTTTAGCAGACGTAGCAATGGAGACAATGGGAATGGTAATGTTCTCATCAACAGATGGATCAAAGGCTTTCCTTATAATGGGAATGGATCTTGGTGCTGAAATGGGCGAGATGACAGATGATGAAAGACAGGAAGTTATCGACGAATTAAAGGGTTATTCAGCTGATGATTGGCAGACAATGATGGCTTTAGGTGATGAATACAAGAACTTAAACTATGAAACAACTGGTGATGAAGTTATTATCACAGCTGAAATGGAAGAAGATGGTACATTAGGTTATGTATATGGTTCAGTTGATCTTAACGAGCTTTATATGTCTATCTATATCTATGGTGAAGATGAAGCAACATATGATAAGGATGTTGTATTAGATATGATGGATGCCATCGTAAAATAATAGAATATAAGTGATTCGCGCGAGCGAATTCAAAGGCGCCCCTGCCGTGGGGCGCCTTATTCTTGTTTCATCAATGTTTTCATTACATTAGAATATATTTCCTGGCTTGAAGAACGCCAGTTATTACACATCATTTCAGCAACATCTTCAGACGGAACTGAAAGATTCATATCAATCAGAGTTGAAGCTCCTTCTATAATTTTACAGTTTACAATATAGTCTTGGTTAGTAGATTTATAGTAATCAGATAAGGTGCTAACTTCATTTCTAAGCTCATACTTGTTATCTACTAAGAAAATATCCATGTCATCAATAATGGACACAGGAATCTTTTTTACAAAAAGTTCGATAGTTTCTGTGCCATCAGCGTTAATCTTATAATAAGAATTTTGGCGAACGGTTTCTATGTTAACTAATTTAGATTCCTCCAATTCGGATAAAACCTGCATATAAGTGAAGTAATTTGTATAGTCCTTTGATAAAAAGAAATCAAGTAATTGGTTTTTTGTCAAAGGAAAGTTGACTTTATTTAACATATATAAAGTCATAAGCTTGTATAGCGTAAGTGGTTCAAGTGACATAATTTTCTCCTTGGTTAATATTTCTTTGACGGAGAGTGGAGTTGATATAGTTTAATACCAGCTTCTTGTTGCTGCTCCATTTTGGCTCAACTAAAATCTTTTTAGGGCCATCGCCTGTCATTCTGTGAATAACTATGTCCGGACGCAGACGCAATATACATTCTAACAGAATATGGGTATATTCTTCAAGTGAAAAAATCTTAAATTTATTAATATTGTAATAATCGCACAAATCTGTACCCGATAATATGTGCAAAAGTTGGAATTTTATACCTTTTACAGGAAATTTATTTATATAATCAACAGTGTTAAGCATATCCTTTTCGTCTTCGTCAGGCAAACCAATAATCATATGGACGATTATTTCGATATTGTGTGAAACTAAAAGGTTGACTGAATGTTCAAAAACTTCATTCTTATAGCCTCTGCGAATAAATTCAGCGGAATTCTCGTTTGAAGTTTGAAGTCCTAGTTCGATAAAAATCGGTTTTATTTTATTTAGTTCCCCAAGGAGACTAGCAATATTTTCATCAATACAATCAGGTCTTGTAGCTATTGATAAAGCAACTATATCGTCATTTTGTATTGCTTCAGTAAATATCTTTCTTAAGTAATCAACAGAGGCATAAGTGTTAGTATACGCTTGAAAGTATGCAATGTATTTACAATTATTAGGAACTTTATTTGCGACTAAGGTTTTGGCGTATTCAATTTGCTCAGTAATTGATAATGTAGCACTGGCAGCAAAATCCCCGGAACCACCGGTAGAACAAAAGATGCATCCACGAGTGTCAATTTTTCCATCGCGATTAGGACAGGTCATACCTCCGTTAAGAGAAAGCTTATATGTTTTGACTCCAAAGCGTGCTTTGAAATATTCATTTCCGGTGTTAATGTACACAATATTACTCCTTTTTACAATTATAGATGTTGATTGTAACATAAATTAAAATTTTAGACTACCATTTTTAGATGGAATATTGTATAATAGCACATGTTGATAATTTATTTTATTGGCAAATAGTATTTTAATCTATGGTATCTGGTAATCAATGGGAAGATCCCTGATATTTCAATAAATAATATTTAAAGCAGAATGAAAGGAAAATGTATGAGAGAAAAATTAAAGTCATTACCACTTGCAGAATTAAAGGAAATAGCAAAAGCTAAAGGACTTAAAAAGATTTCTTTGTTAAGAAAAGAAGAATTAAGTGAAAGAATTTTAGAATCAGACGAAGATACTCAAGAAGAAGTAAAGACTGAGGAAGTTACAGAAGATAAGCCTAGAGAATATGTTCGTAGAGAATATCAGCCAAGAGAAGGACAGACAAGAGAGTATCAGCCAAGAGAAGGACAGACGAGAGAATATCAACCAAGAGAAAGTCAGCCTCGTGAAGAACTTACAATGGATGACATTGAAAAGCTTGACAGTGGTGTTATAGCTAATGGTATTTTGGAAGTAATGCCGGATGGCTTTGGATTTATCAGATGTGAAAATTATCTTCCGGGTGAAAATGATGTTTATGTTGCACCATCACAGATTAGAAGATTTAATTTGAAAACAGGGGATATAATTCTTGGTAAAGTAAGAATCAGAACACAGAATGAAAAGTTTGGTGCGTTGTTATACATAAATGAGGTAAATGGTTTTCCTCTTTCAAGTACATCAACAAGACCTAACTTTGAAGATTTGACACCTATTTTTCCGGATGAAAGACTTAAGCTTGAGGGAATGAATAGCAGTGTAGCCATGAGAATAGTGGACTTGATGTCGCCTGTTGGTAAAGGACAGAGAGGTATGATTGTATCTCAGCCAAAGGCTGGTAAGACCACATTATTAAATGAGATTGCTAAATCTATTAAGAAGAATAATCCTGAGATGCATATGATTATTTTACTTATTGATGAAAGACCGGAAGAAGTAACTGATATCAAGGAAGCTATTGAAGGTGAAAATGTAGAAGTTATTTATTCAACATTTGATGAGCTTCCGGAGCATCATAAGAGAGTTTCAGAAATGGTTATTGAGAGAGCTAAGAGACTTGTTGAGCATAAGAAGGATGTCATAATTTTACTTGATAGTATTACAAGACTTACAAGAGCATACAACCTTACAATACCGGCAAGTGGAAGAACCTTGTCAGGTGGTCTTGACCCTGCTGCGCTTCATATGCCAAAGAGATTTTTCGGTGCGGCAAGAAATATGAGAGAAGGTGGAAGCCTTACAATTCTTGCTACTGCTCTTGTTGAAACTGGAAGTAAGATGGATGATGTTGTTTTCGAAGAATTTAAGGGAACAGGTAATATGGAGCTTGTTCTTAACAGAAAATTATCTGAAAAGAGAGTATTTCCGGCAATTGATATATTAAAGTCGGGAACAAGAAGAGATGATTTATTATTAACTAAGTCTGAAATTGAAGCAATGGAATATATGCGAAAAGCAACTAATTCTATGAAAGCAGATGATGCTGTAGAAAGAATTCTCGATTTATTCTCTAAAACAAGAAATAATGAAGAATTCTGCGAAATGGTTAAGAGAACTAGATTAGTTTAATATAGTAAAGTTGTGTAAAAAGAACCGTTACCTTAAACGATTAATTGTGCAAAATGCACTAAAATTTACGAAAATACTTGGAGATTTTGTTAATTGCGCAAAAATTGCACAGGTGTTATCATCGCCTCAATGGGGAATTTTTTCAAAAAAGAAAGGAAGAAAAATTCAAAATGAGAGCGAAAACATTTAGGAGAGCTTTAAGCTCACTCGTAGCAACGGTAACGGTTTTTACAACTGTTCTGGGCCATTTGGTTTGGAACAATGTGAACAGCACAGAAGTCGAAGCGGCAGCACAGTCAGTCTCTAGAGTCTGTTGTCATGACCCGTCAGTGGTTAAGGCAAACGGTCAGTATTACATCTTTGGTTCACATATGTCGTGGGCAAAATCTTCAAATTTAAGTGAGTGGTCATCATTCACAAACAACATTAATAATGACTATGCAAGCATCTTTTCTGTAGGCGCAGAATGGGCAGCAACAGGTGTTTCTAGTTATGATGTTTCAGGAAATTTATGGGCTCCTGATGTTATTTATAACCCAACAATGGGCAAATGGTGTATGTATATGAGTGTTAATGGTTCAGATTGGAACTCATCAATTGCATTAGCCACAGCAGATAGCGTTGAGGGACCTTATACATACAAGGGAACTGTTGTTTATTCAGGTTTTAACAACAGTACACATCCGGCAAGTATGACAGATTATGCAACGGTTACAGGTTCAAGTACAGTAGATTCAAGATACTTATCAAATGGTTCATGGAATTCAGCATATGGTACAAATGCTATCGATCCGTGTGTGTTCTATGATAACAATGGAAACTTATGGATGGTATATGGTTCTTGGTTTGGTGGCATTTTTATGCTTCAGCTTGATGAGAGCACTGGTCTTAGAGATTATAGTGTAAGATATGGACTTGGTACAGATGCTTCAGATGGTATTGCATCTGACCCATATATGGGAACAAGAATCGCAGGTGGTATGGGCTCTTCAGGTGAAGCTCCATACATCATTTACAACAACGGATATTATTATTTATTTACATCATATGGTGGATTTTCTGCTGAAGGCGGATACAACATGAGAGTGTTCAGATCAACAAATCCTGATGGTCCATACAAGGATGCGGCAGGTAATGTGGCAACATATACATCATATACAGACAATACAAGTGGTAATGTTGGTATTAGACTTATGTCATATTACAAATGGTCTTGTATGAGTCAGGCAGAAGTTGCACAGGGTCATAACTCAGCATTAGTAGATGACGATGGTAAGATGTATGTTGTATATCATACAAGATTTAATGGTGGAACTGAATTCCACGAAGTAAGAACACATCAGTTATTTGCTAACCAAGATGGATGGCTTGTAGCTGCACCATATGAATATCTTGGAGAGACAATTTCATCAACAGGATATTCTTCATCAGATATGGTTGGCACATATGAATTTTTAGTACAGGAACAAGATGCAAGCACTACTTCTAATATTGCAACATCAGTATCAATTAATTTGAACTCAGATGGTTCTGTAACAGGTGATATATCAGGTAGCTGGTCATATACAAGTGGAACAGCTTATATGACACTTACATACAATGGTGTAACATATAAGGGGGTATTCTTAAAGCAGTATGATGAGTCATCTGCAAGAAATGAGGTTATGACATTTACAGCAGTTGGTTCAAATAACATTTGCATTTGGGGTAGTAAGGGTACAGGTACATCTTCATCTACATCATATACAGAAGCAACAATACAGGACGGAACATATTATATTAAGAATGTAAACAGCGGATTGTATCTTGATGTAGCAAATGGTTCAGCAGATAATGGTACAAATATTCAGCAGTATACATTTAATGGATTAGATGCGCAGAAATTCCAAATCAAGTCTGATGGAAATGGATATTATTATATTTTAACAGGAGCATCAGGTTATACAAGTTGTGTTGACATTGATTCTGGATCATCAGCAGATGGAACAAATGTACTTCAGTGGGAATACTGGGGTGGAGATATGCAGAAATATAAGCTTGCTAAGAATTCGGATGGTTCGTATTCGTTCTTAACTAAGGCTTCAGGCTGTTCATCAGCACTTGATGTATATAATATGTCAACAGAGGATGGTGGAAATGTTTGCCAGTGGACATATTGGGGCGGTTCAGGACAGAGCTGGATAATAGAATCAGCACTTGAGTCAGCCGACATTGCAGAAGGTGAATATTATATTAAGAATGTAAACAGTGGGTTATATCTTGACGTGGCAAATGCATCAGCAGAAGATGGTGCAAATGTTCAGCAGTATGAGTTTAATGGTTGTTCAGCACAGGTATTTAAGATTACAGAAGTATCAGATGGCTGGTATGCTATCTTGACAGGAGCATCAGGCTATGCAAGCGCACTTGATGTATTAGATGGTTCAACAGAAGATGGTGCAAATATCGACCAGTGGACATATTGGGGTGGAGATATGCAGTTATTCAAGATTGTAGAGAATTCAGATGGTTCATATTCATTCTTGAGTAAGGTTTCAAATGGTCTTCAGGCAATTGAAGTATATGCATTTGGCACAGCAAACGGAGATAATGTAAGCCAATGGGGATACTGGGGCGGAACAGCTCAGTGTTGGACACTTGAAGCTGTAACAGAAGCAGATCCATACGAAGGAACATATTACATTCAAAATGTAAATAGCGGATTATATCTTGATGTAGCCAATGGTTCGGCAGATGATGGTACAAATATTCAGCAGTGGTCGTACAATGGAAGTGATGCGCAGAAGTTCCAGATAGTATCAGATGGAAATGGATATTACTATATCTTAACAGGTGCATCAGGTTATACAAGTTGTGTTGATATCTATAATGGTTCAGCGGATGATGGTACTAATATATGTCAGTGGACATACTGGGGTGGAGATATGCAGAAATACCAAATTGTAGAGAATAACGGTAGTGTTGCATTCCTTACAGTAGCTTCGGGTTGTGCATCAGCACTTGATGTATATAATATGTCAACAGAAGATGGTGCAAATGTTTGTCAGTGGACATATTGGGGTGGTTCGGGTCAGCTTTGGAATTTAGTGGCTGCGAACTAATTGGATTAATAGTAATGAAGTTAATGGAACTGTCATATTAAAGATTAAAAATCTTAAGAGTGACAGTTCCGTTTTTTATGCCCTAAAGTGTACCTAAAGCTATAAATTTATGTCATATAGGTACACAAAAGTTATAAGTTTATACTTTATTAAATATTAAAAATGATTTTGGGTACAAATTGAATGTAAAACATTTATAACTAATGATGATTTATATAAAATTTGTGCCCAAAAGACTTGTTTGATGAAAAATGAGTACAAAATATAGTAAGACTAAATAGTACATATTATGTTTTGATTGCCTCTCTTTTTATGAAAAAACTACTTGCATATCTTCTAAACATATGCTAAACTATTTCAGTTACAGTATGTAAAACAAAGTCAGTGTTGGTAAAGTCCAACCCTGCAAGAAATTAGAAGAGGTGAAATAAAATGAGAGAAGGAATACATCCAAACTATTATCAGGCAAAGGTTGTTTGTAACTGTGGTAATGAATTCGTAACAGGTTCAACAAAGGAAAACATCCACGTTGAAATTTGTTCAAAGTGCCATTCATTCTACACAGGTCAGCAGAAGGCTACACAGGCTAGAGGACGTATTGAACAGTTCAACCGTAAGTACGGCGTTAAATAAGAAAATTAATAGTTTGTTTAAAATAAGGTTGAGGAGTATTTTCTCAACCTTTTTAACAATCTAAAGGAATAATGGAGAAAAATATGAAAGCAAAATCATGTGGAATCGGGGGTCAGGCAGTTCTTGAAGGCATAATGATGAAGAACAAAGATAAGTATGCCGTTGCAGTAAGAAAGCCAGACAAAGAAATCGAATTGAAAGTAGAAGAATACAAGGGAATAGGAAGAGCAAAGATTTTTCGAGTGCCTTTTATAAGAGGTGTTTTTAATTTCATAGATTCAATGGTTCTTGGAATAAAAACATTAACATATTCAGCAGATTTTTATGAAGAGGAAGAAGAGAAGGAAAAGGTAGCAGATAAGGTTACAAATAAGGTATTCAAGGAAAAGGCGGAAGCTTTTTTAATGGGTGTTACAGTGTTTTTTTCAATCTGCTTTTCAGTTGCGTTGTTTATTGTTCTTCCACATTTTATATCAGCATGGGTAGAGGAACAGTACAATATTAGAGACAAGGCAGTTATATCGATACTGGAGGGATTTCTTCGTATTGTAATTTTCCTGATATACATATTCCTTGTATCTATGATGGAAGATATTAAGAGGACATTTATGTATCATGGAGCTGAACACAAATGTATAAATTGTATCGAAAAAGGTTTTGAGCTTAATGTTGAAAATGTAAGAATGAGTTCAAGATTTCATAAGAGATGTGGAACAAGCTTTTTGTTCTTAGTAATGTTTATAAGTATTGTGTGCTTTATTATAGTGTCGGCTGTACTGCCTGAAGATTTAAAATTATGGCAGACAACAGGTGTCAGACTGTTACTTGTTCCTGTTATTGCAGGTATTTCTTATGAGGTGCTTCGTCTTGCAGGAAATTATGACAACATTATCATAAGAATTATCAGTGCTCCGGGAATGTGGATTCAGAGAATGACAACAAAGGAACCGGATGACAGTATGATAGAGGTTGCTATTGTAGCAGTTGAGGCTGTGTTTGATTGGAAAACATATCAGGCTCTCGACAAGAGCAAAAAGACAACATTTGTTAATTTGAAAGAGGAGTCTGACGGTGAATTATAGCGAGCTTCTTGAATACGCAAAAAACTATTTAATGGAAAATGGTGTTGCAGATTACAATAGCGATGGGTGGCTTTTTTTAGAATATGTATTTGGTGTTTCTAGGGCTGAATATTTTTTGAAAATGAATGAATTAGTCGAGGATGAGGAAAAATTACAGCAATACAAGGCTTATCTTGAAATGCGTGCGTCTGGCAAACCATTACAGTATATAACAGGCACACAGGATTTTATGGGACTTACATTCAAGGTAAATGAGAATGTGCTGATTCCAAGATATGACACGGAGGTGTTGGTAGATGAGGCTTTAAAAAAGATTAAAGCCTATGATAAACCGGATATCCGAGTGTGTGATATGTGCACAGGTTCAGGCTGCATTGGAATAAGTATTGCGAAATTAGGCAATGTTGAAGATGTGACCTGCGTAGACATTTCAAAGGCTGCCTTAGAGGTTGCAAAGGAAAATGCAAAGGCAAATGATGTGGCGAATATTAATTTCGTGAACAGCGATTTGTTCGAAGCATTTGAAAAGTGGGAAAATGCCATCAAATTTGATTTTATTATTTCAAATCCACCATACATAAGGTCTGATGAAATTGAGGGCCTTATGAGGGAGGTAAGGCTTCACGAGCCTAGGTTGGCACTGGATGGTGACGATGACGGATTGAAATTTTATAATATTATAACAAAAGAGGCGGTGTCTCATTTGAATAATGGCGGTTGGCTTATGTATGAGATAGGCTGCGATCAGGGTGAAGAGGTAAGTGAATTAATGAGGAATAGCGGTTTTGTCCAGATTCGGGTTATAAAAGACCTGGCAGGACTTGACAGAGTAGTAATAGGTAGAAAGATTTGATTTAAATATCGGAGGTTATGATGTTTGATAAATTAGATGATATTCTTATTCGTTTCGAAGAGATATTAAATGAATTAAATGATCCATCTGTTGTTAACGACCAGCAGAAGTTTAGAAAGCTTATGAAGGAGCAGAATGATTTGGCTCCATTGGTAGAGGCTTACAAGGCATACAAGCAGGCTAAGCAGGACGTAGAAGATTCTCTTGCAATCCTTGATATGGAAAGCGATGAGGATATGAAGGAGCTTGCTAAAGAAGAGCTTAGCGATGCAAAATCAAGAATTGAAAAGTTAGAGCAGGAAATGAAGATTCTTCTTCTTCCAAAGGACCCTAATGATGATAAGGACATTATCGTTGAAATCAGAGCAGGTGCCGGCGGAGATGAAGCAGCACTTTTTGCAGCAGAATTATATCGTATGTACACACATTACGCAGAGTCGCAGAGATGGAAGGTTGAGCTTATCAACATGGATGATACAGGTATCGGCGGTATGAAGGAAGTTGAATTCATGGTTAAGGGTAAGGGTGCTTACTCAGTACTCAAGTACGAAAGTGGTGTTCACCGAGTTCAGCGTGTACCTGAGACAGAATCAGGCGGCAGAATTCATACATCAACAGCTACTGTAGCTGTTATCCCAGAGGCAGAAGAGGTTGACGTTAAGATTGATGAAAAGGATATCCGTATCGACGTTATGCGTGCGTCAGGTAACGGTGGTCAGTGTGTAAATACAACAGACTCAGCTGTTCGTCTTACTCACTACCCAACAGGTATCGTAATCTACAGCCAGACTGAAAAGTCACAGCTTCAGAATAGAGATAAGGCTTTCGCACTCCTTCGTGCAAAGCTCTACGACCTTGAAATGCAGAAGGCTCACGACGCAGAAGCAGAAGCAAGAAGAAGTCAGATTGGTACTGGCGACCGTTCTGAAAAGATTAGAACATACAACTTCCCACAGGGACGTGTAACAGACCACAGAATTAAGTTGACTCTTTACAGAATTGAGTCGATTATGAATGGTGACATACAGGAAATCATTGATGCGCTTATAGCTGCGGACCAGGCGGCTAAGCTGGCCCAGGTGAATGAAGCGTAAGTCAGATTGAAAATAAGAGTGTCTTACATCCAATTAAGTGTTTGGTGTGAGGCACTTTTTGCACCAGTGAGGATGACTGTGTCGAGAATAGATTGTGGAAATGCTTGGGGGATTATATAATTGACACTATAAATTTTGATTTTTTTGGAGTAATTTGCGGAGATGTTGTGAACATCCCACTAAAAGCAAGAATTAGCAAAATAGTGGGGAGTGTTCACTTTCAGTTTGTCAGAGAGACGAAACTTGATTTTAGTGCAAAGAATAAAATTATGGTTGTAATCAATAAGTGTTACGCTATAATATAATTAACAAAAGGCAATCACCACAGAGTGGTTAACCTAGATGAAAAAAGGAATCCTTCCCTCGCTCGCCAAAGTACAGGGAAGGATTTGTTATAGTGCGTTGGAAAATGCTGCTTCTAGTAAAGTTACAGAGGAAGTAATGTAAATGATAAAAAGGGCAGCGACCTAGGATTATATATATGCAGGGAGCTTGTTCATCTTATGTATGGTGAGGTGACTGCGACCATAGAGGAGGATGTAATGGGGGTACATATAGTATTGAGATTAGCTGGAGATTAATTGTCGAATTTGTCGAAAAAATATTAAGATAATATTGAAAAATTATAAAAAATGTACAAAAAACCTCTTGACAGGCTACTGAAAAAAAGTGTACATTAATATAGTAGTTTTTCTGTAAAGAAAATTGGAAACGGGTGAAAAATTACAAAGTAAAGGAGGGTAGCAAAAACTATATTCATATAGAAAAACTGCTATAATAGAAGAGAGGTATTTTTGAAATGAGAAAAAACAATTTTTTAAAAATGTTTGTTACGTTAGCTACATTTTGTGTGATGATGATGGGCTTATCGTTGACAGCATTGGCGGCGGATTGGTATATTTCGCCATCGGGAAGTGATTCTAATTCGGGAACAAAGTCAAGTCCTTTTGCGTCACTTAACAAAGCAGAGGAAGCAGCTTCATCGGGAGATACTGTGTATATTATGGGTGGAACATACACGAATTTCACCATTGAAGCATCAGATGCAAATTACAATTATGTACATCAGTTTACAAAGAGCAATATTACATATCGTGCGTATACTTCAAAGGATGTTCCTGTATTTGATTTTTCAGGAACAACAACATCAAAGAGAGTTGCGGCATTCCATGTAAAGAGCGGTGTTACGGGGGTAACATTCCTTTGCTTTAAGGTAACAGGTGTTCCTGTTGGTAGTCAGAAGCAGTCAGAATGCTTCCGTATTGAAGGAAATGCTACATTGAATCAGATTACAGCATATAATTCTAATGCAAATGGTTTCTACTTCTGCAATAATGGTACAGGAAATGTTATTAAATGTGATGCATATAACCTGTACACATCAAACAGTGTTTCAAACAGCAACACAGATGGTTTTGGTGCACATGGTAATGGCGTAACATTCACACAGTGCCGCGCATGGGCATGTGGTGATGATGGTTTTGACTGTATCACATCAAAGGGGGCTAATACCTTTGATACTTGTTGGGCATACAATATGACAAAGGGCGGTGACTCTAACGGCTTTAAGATTGGCGGTTATGGCACAGGTACAGTACCAAGTACAGTTCCTGTTCACACTGTTAAGTATTGTCTTGCAGCTAATAATGCTTCGAATGGTTTCTATGCAAACCATCAGCCGGGTCAGGCGGCTAATTGGACATACAACACAGCTTATAATAACAAAAAAGCTAATTACAATATGTTAGAGAGAGTAAGTCCGACAGATTCAACAGATATTGCAGGTACAAGAGAATTCTTAAGATGTAACATATCTTATGCTGGTTCTATCTTGAATATCGGTTCAGGTACAAAGGTTGGAAACTGTTCATGGAACAGCGCATTTAATTGTACAGCAGATGACTTTGTAAGCTTGGATGCATCACAGATGACAAATGCTAGAGGAGCAAATGGTGTTCTTCCGACAATCACGTTTATGCACTTGGTAAGTGGCAGTGATTTGGCCGGAATGGGATGCTTTAACTAATAAAGGTGATATAAGATTTGGTCGGCGTCTTCGGACGCCGATTACTTTATAAATATGGAGTGGAATATGAAAAAGATTGGTGTTTTAGTAGTTGGCACAGTTATTGTATTGTGCCTGATAGCAGTATGGCTGTTTGTGGATAATGAGAGTAAAAATGGTCCAAAAGAACAAAATGTAAAATCAGAAAATGAAATTGAAACTATTACCATTGAATTAGATGGTTGTAATATAAAATTGAATAAAATTGATGCAGGCAGCTTCAAAATGGGAAGCTATGAGGGGGTTGGAGAAGAGGACGAATTACCGGTCCGAGAAGTAGAGATTACAAAGGACTTTTATATAGGTATCTATGAGATTACTCAGGAGCAGTGGGAAGCAGTAATGGGTGAGAATCCAAGCACAATTAAGGGTGAAGAGTATCCTGTGGAAACCATTACATGGACGCAGTCTAATGAATTTTGCGAAAAGTTATCAGAATTAAGCGGATATAATGTAAGTCTTCCAACTGAAGCACAGTGGGAGTATGCGTGTCGTGCAGGTAGCGAAACCAAGTGGTTTTTTGGCGATGATGAAAGCGAATTCTCAAAATATTGTGAAGATGATGTGGATGAAAAGACTCACCCGGTTGGACAGTTTAAGCCAAACGGCAACGGTCTGTATGATATGTATGGCAATGTTATGGAGTGGTGTCTTGATTATTATAGTCCGGAATATTTGGAAGATGATGTAACTGACCCTCAGGGGCCAACACAGGGAGAAGCGAGAATTTCCCGTGGCGGTGGATGGGGCGGAAGTCCTGACCTTTGTCGTTCGGGCTATAGAAATGCCTGTGGAGAGAATGACGCAACGGATGGAATTGGGCTTAGAATAGTAGTGAATCCTTAAATACAATTTGATGCAAAAAAATACAATCTCTCATAAAAAAAATATTGTGTATCATCTTATTGGTATGGTAGAATAAAATCATAAAATGAGCTTACGAAAGGGAGGAATATTCTATGACACGAAACATAAAAAGAAAATTCATAGCAACACTTTGTGCAATGACTATGATAGTGGGTAATTTGAGCATAAGTACATATGCTGATGAGGCTGCCCTTGAGATTACAAAGCAGCCGACAGTTGCTAATCCTACAGTTACTGTAAATAAAGAAGATGTATCTTATCAGTGGTATAAGGCAGAGAAGGCAGA
>CAZESO010000022.1:0-17661 GCA_964515325.1 uncultured Roseburia sp.
ATATTTGAAATTTCATTCTTTTTATCAAGATAATTTTCTAAAACTCTCTTATCAACAACTATTTCATTATATGACTTCGCCATCTCACCATAAATAATTGTATCTTCTGAAAGTTTATCAATTGCTACTACAGAATAATCAGTAAAAACTGCCTTTATCTCAGCAAGCTGCCAAAACGCATCATATTCATATGTAATATATGGTGAAACTCTTGGTTCTATTGTAATATCATCTCTATCTTTTATAATTTCAAAAAACTCACTTAAATACTCTTTTAGCTCTTCATCTTTTATTGATGCTTTTTCAGATATATCTACCTCAACAAGGTGCGAATCAACCGATACAATTGATTTTTCATCAACATTTGTTACGCTTAAAATATCCTGTACTGTAAGCACCATAAGTATAGCCATTGCAATAAATGACACAATAAGAAAGATTTGCTTTTTACCAAGAAGTGCAATATTCTCCTTTGCCATATTCCACAAATCCTTAAATTTAAGCTTAGGAATTTTAGAACTTGTAATTGTATCAAGCTCATATTCCATCTCAACATCTTTAAGTTCTACAACAGGCTTTTTACCTTCAAATACCTTTTTTTCATTTTCAGAGGTTAATATTTCCACCTGAACATTACCTTCAGGATATATGTAAATCTTATTATTGGTATAAATAAATTTAAAATTCATCTTTGGCATTTCACCATTTGAATATGTAGACACCTCTAAATTATTATTATCGAAATTCTTCTGTTCAAATTCGCCAAGATAAATGTTTGTATCATCTGAATATTCATATGATGCATTTTTTTCAACCTTAACATCTCTTATTATCTTTCCGTCACTAATATTTATAATTCTGTCTGCAAAAAAATCTGCAATGGACTTTTCATGTGTAACTACAATAACAAGACAATTTTGGGACAGCTTTTTCAATATACTCATAATTCTAAGAGTATTGTTTTCATCAAGATTTCCTGTTGGCTCATCAGCAAAAATCACCTTAGGAGTCTTAGCCAAAGCTCTGGCTATGGCAACTCTCTGCTGCTGACCACCCGAAAGCTGTGATACAAGTCGTTTTTTGTATCTTGTCATATCTACAGCATTTAGAACATAATCCACTCTTTTTACTTTATCTTCTTCACTTATGTCATACAGACTTAAAGCCAGCATTATGTTATATTCAACAGTTTGATCCATCAACAAATAATAGTTTTGGAATATGTAACCAAACTTCTCATTTCTAATACGTTCCTGTACATCCTGACCAAACTTGGTAATCACCTCGCCATCTACATCAATGCTACCGCTTCTAAAATCATCCAAGCCACTAATTGTATTCATAAGTGTTGTTTTTCCCGAACCACTCTCACCTAAAATACATACAAGTCCTGTATCACCAAATTGCAAATCAGTCTCATTAATTACATGTACTTCATTAGATTTTCCTTTATTATAATATTTATCAAGTTTTTCTATTTTTATCATAAGATAACCCTTTCCCAAACACTCTTAGTTGTACTTTTTGTGTAACGATCTGTTAAACAGCTTTGCAGAAAAGATACTAACCATTCCGCAAACAGCTATCCATACTAAATAATATGTCCAAGTCATATACTTTGTGCTGTTTTTAATAATCTCAACATCCATCTCTGCCATTACATTTACAGCAATTCCTGCTGTCAATAATGCAACAATAGCTAAAAATAAATTATAAACATAAATTGACTTGTTTATTATTTTTTTCTTTACACCAAGTCCCTTTAGAATAAGTAAATCTTTAGTCTTCATTCTTAACATTGCAAAAATTACAAATACAGAAAGAATAAACACTACAACTAATGCAATACCTGTAATAAGTAAAGTTCTCATACGCTCTGACAATAATTCATCATCATATTCAAGAGCGCTCAAATTAAAAACGCATACGCCTTCATAACCGGCATCATACATCGCATCAAGAACTCTGCTCATATATGCATAATCTTCAATATATACACTACACTGATTAGCATCACCTGCTGAAATAATATTCATATATGTATTAGAATTAACTTCTAACATTCCTGCAGAACCATTTGCACCAACATTAGAAAGCTTCATATCAAGTTCTTTAACTTCATATTCCTCATCCTTTAAACTGATTGTTTTAATTGAAGCCAAATATGCATCTTCATTATATTTTTCAACAATTTTCTCGTCATCTCCTGCATACAATTCATAAAAATAATTCTGACTTATCCTTATTTCATTGTCTGCCAAATCATCATTAATAACAAGATAGCCTCTTAAAGTTTTTTGTCGTTCAAAAACATAATCTTCTTTCTCTTCCTCTTCATAATCAACGGTTCTTGTTAACACTATGTTTAATGACACTTCAAGTTCAGAAAGATTTACATTTAGGGCATACACAAATTGCTTTGCAAAATATATTTGCTCTGTATTTTCTTTTAAAATACCAACAACCTTAGCATTTAAATAACCAAAATCTTTTCTTCCCCATTCTTGGTTACTAAAATATATTTCAATTTCTTTTCCCAGCATTGAATCATCAGCTGCATAAAGCACTATTTCATTATAATTTTCAGGCAAATTTCCATAAGCTAAATCTTCCTCACTTAAACAATATGATGATTTTACGAAATTTTCTTTTTTCAAAAATTCTACATATTTCTCGTATGTATCAACAACACTGTTGTACTCAACAACTGCCACATAGTCCTTATTTTCCTGATAATGATAATTTATATCAGCTGAATTATCATACATATCTACTTCTTCTACATATTTTAATTCTTCTAATGCTTTTATATCTTCGTCTGTTATCTCTTTTTCATCATTACGTTTAACAAGTATTCTGGTCTTGTCCACATTTTGAAAATACAATGTATTAACTTTCTTTGTCATTGTATCATCCACCGAACCAGCCAAGGTTCCCAAGAACATAAAACTTGCAAATGCAAAAAACAATATCAACACAAAATTAAAAAACATTCTGTGTGGCTGTGCTTTCAGATTCTTTATTGCAAGAAGTATGCTTTTCTTCACTTCCGAAGACAAATCTTTTTCTTCTTCCTTCAATAAAAATTTCTCTTCTGGCAGCTTTTTATCTTCAACATCATTGATAACAATATCTTCAGCTATTGTTCCATCATACAATCTTATCTTTCTGTCACAAAATTCTTCAGCCTGCTCATAATTATGTGTTACAACAATTACAAGTCTGTCCTTTGACAATTCATGTAATATTTTCATAACAGCTTTACCATTTTCTACATCCAGGTTTCCCGTTGGTTCATCTGCTATAATTACATTTGTATCTTTCGCTAATGCTCTTGCTATACCAAGTCTTTGCTTCTGTCCGCTGGATAAATGACAAGCTTTTTTGTTTGCCTGTTTTAAAATACCAACTTTATCTAATGCTTCTTTTGTTCTTCTGTCAATTTCCTCATCACTTAAATTGCCATTCATCTTTAAAATCATAGCAACATTTTCATAAGCAGAATAACTATCAATCAAATTGTATAACTGATATATAATACTCACATTATTTCTTCTGTAATTTTCCCAATCTGTTTCATCAAAATATGAAGTTTCCTGTTCACCATAATAAACTTCACCATCTTCATAAGTATCCATACCACTAATAACATTTAATAAAGTTGATTTACCACTTCCACTTTCGCCAGTGATAGCAATAAAACCCACATCCCCGAAGGTTAAATTAATATTATTAAGCGCCATTGTAACTTTGTCACCACTTGTATAGTACTTTGTTACGTTTTTTAACCTTATCATACCTGTCTCCTATAGTTTTGTTTTAAGTATTGCTATTTGTTGATTGACTACTAACATGTTGATGTGTAAACAAATGGTCCTCACAATACTCATAATTACCCTCACATTTAGAACAAAATCTAAATGATAAATTAGGATTATCTTCGTCTGTTCTTCCACAAATAGCACATTTATGTTTTGTTATTCCTGCTGTATTTCTAATTTCTCTTTTAAACTTTTTCTTTCTCTTAATCTCTGCCGGTGAAATCCTGCTATAATTTCTTGTAGCAAAAAAGAATATTACAAAATTAAGTACTGCTATAATAACAGAGAAAATCATTGCCCATGCATAACTTCTTATTTCTCCTGCAACCGCAGTATTTGTAGAATACATTATTGCCAATTCTATATCAGAATATTGCAAAATACTTGCATATTGTACAACTTCAATCACCAAATATATTACATCCACTATGGCAATCCATTTTATCTTAATAGGAATAATCATCCAAAGCATAACCTGTACATTTGGAAACAATGTTGCAAATGCCAAAAATGAAGCTAAATTAATGTAATATGTGCTGACAGGCATACTTATAGGATTGCCCATAGCATTTGTAATAATATATATAAGCATTGAGCCTACCGTCATAAAGAAATATCCCGAAAACATGTATAAATTATACTTAAACGTTCCCCAATATCTCTCCAAAGTTGTTCCTATCCAATAATAGAATAAAAACATAAATATTAAAAAGATTCCCATACTCTGTGGATTTGTACATACCCATGTAAAGAGTCGCCATACTTGTCCTTTCATAACAAGAGCAGGATCCAACTCTAAAAGATAATATAGCTCCGGATTAAAAATATAAATCACATATCCTATCGCATAGGCTATCATTAAATATAGTGTTAAGTTATCAATGGCATATTTGCCGAATTTTCTTTCAAGTTTATTCAATAATTTCATAGTAGTTTAAATTATTCCCCTTTCTTACACGTTAAACATAATTATATCAGGGAGAAAGCAATCAGCATTCCCCCTGATAAGTCCACAACTATTATAAAATTATGCTAATTATTTGTCAATTTCTTTTAATAATTTAGCCAATTCGCTGATAGTTATGTCTTTACTGATTAATTCACTAAGCTTCTTATCAGTAGTCATTGCTTCGTCTTTAACCTGCATATATTCTATGCTGGAATTATTATCATATTCTTTATTGTCTATACCTTCGGTACTCATTGGATTCATCATATTTTCACGCATTTCTTCTCGTATTTCTTCACGCATCTCCTCAATCATATCTTCATGCATTTCTTCGTTACTCCGAGCATCCATCATTCTTCTTACAGGAATACATATCTGGTCGCCAATCCTAAGATTGTATATATTTACATTTCTATTAGCATTCATTATATCATTAACTGTTACATTATAATGTCTGCTAAGTAAGTATAATGTATCTCCTCTTCTAATTGTATGCACAATTCCATTACATCTGGTGCATGTGCAAATGTTTCCAAAACGATTATCCATATTTATCTCCAAAAATACTTTCGTATTATAATATACAAATATGAAAACTGTGTGACGATTTACGCATTAAATTTGTTTATTTTTGATATATTGAAAATATAGAGAATTTATATTATAATATGAAGATGTCGCTTTGACAAAAGTCGACAAATGTTGCATAATCAAGGAATTTCATGCATTATGTAATTGATGAAAGGATAAATTTTATGAATACAACAAAAAGACTGGGCGTTGATATCGGTTCTACAACAGTTAAAATTGCTATTTTAGATTCAGATAACAACATCTTATTTTCTGATTACGAAAGACATTATGCCAATATTCAGGAAACCTTGGCAAATCTTTTAAAGAAATCAAAAAATGAAATTGGTGATTCTACTCTTGCTCCTGTTATCACAGGTTCAGGTGGACTTTCACTTTCTAAACAGATGGGCTTTGACTTTGTTCAGGAAGTTGTATCTGTTACTACAGCATTAGAATACTATGCTCCTCACACTGATGTAACCATAGAACTTGGTGGCGAAGATGCAAAGATTATATATTTCACAAATGGTGTTGAACAGCGTATGAATGGTATCTGTGCCGGCGGTACAGGTTCTTTTATCGACCAGATGGCTTCTCTATTACAAACAGATGCTTCCGGTCTTAATGAATATGCAAAAAATTATCAGGCAATTTATCCTATTGCGGCAAGATGTGGTGTTTTTGCCAAAACAGATATTCAGCCACTTATTAATGAAGGTGCTACAAAAGAAGATTTATCTGCATCTATTTTTCAGGCTGTTGTAAACCAGACAATCAGTGGTCTTGCCTGTGGTAAGCCAATCCGTGGAAATGTTGCATTTTTAGGTGGTCCTTTACACTTCCTTTCTGAATTAAAAAATGCGTTTATTCGTACATTAAAGCTTACTGACGAACAGATTATTGCTCCAGAAAATTCACATTTATTTGCAGCAATCGGCGCAGCTTTAAACTATAAAAACAGTACAACTTCTACAACAGACGAATTGATTAAGAAGTTAACTACCGGTGTTCAGTTACAGGCTGAAGTAAAGAGAATGGAACCATTATTCGAATCTGAAGCTGATTTTGACGAATTTATCGAAAGACATAATGCACACTGTGTAAAAACACAGGATTTATCTACATATAAAGGAAACTGCTACTTAGGTATTGATGCCGGTTCTACTACAACCAAAGCTGCTTTGGTTGGCGAAGACGGTTCTTTACTTTATTCATTCTATAGCAGCAATAATGGTAGTCCTTTAGCAACTACTATTCGTGCTATCAAAGAAATCGATGAGCAGCTCCCAGCGGATGCTAAGATTGCTTACTCATGTTCAACAGGTTATGGCGAACATTTAATCAAGGCTGCCCTTATGCTTGACGAAGGCGAAGTTGAGACTGTTTCTCACTACTATGCAGCTGCATTCTTTGAACCGGAAGTTGATTGTATCCTTGATATTGGTGGTCAGGATATGAAATGTATCAAGATTAAGAACAATACTGTTGACAGCGTTCAGCTTAACGAAGCATGTTCATCAGGTTGTGGTTCTTTCATTGAAACATTTGCCAAATCACTTAACTACTCTATCGTAGACTTTGCAAATGCTGCACTTTTCGCCAAGAATCCTATCGACCTTGGTACTCGTTGTACAGTATTTATGAACTCAAATGTTAAGCAGGCTCAGAAGGAAGGCGCTACTGTTGATGATATTTCAGCAGGTCTTGCTTATTCTGTTATCAAAAATGCTTTATATAAAGTAATAAAAATCACAGACCCGGGAGACCTTGGTAAAAAGGTCGTTGTTCAGGGTGGTACTTTCTATAATAATGCAGTACTTAGAAGCTTTGAAAAGATTTCCGGCTGTAATGCAGTTCGCCCTGACATTGCAGGTATTATGGGTGCTTTCGGTGCTGCACTTATCGCAAGAGAAAGATATGATTCTTCAAAGGAATCTACAATGCTCTCTCTTGAAAAGATTAAAGAATTGAAATTCGATACTTCAATGACACATTGTAAGGGATGTACAAACAATTGTCTCTTGACTGTCAATAAATTCTCAGGTGGCAGAAGTTATATTACAGGTAACAGATGTGAACGAGGCATCGGTAAAACTAAGAACAAAGAAAATATTCCAAACTTGTTTGAATATAAGAACAAGCTTGTATTCGGATATGAAACATTAACTGAGGATGAAGCCCCTCGTGGTACTGTTGGTATTCCAAGAGTTCTTAATATGTATGAGAACTACCCATTCTGGGCTACATTCTTCAAGGAACTTGGTTTTAGAGTTGTATTATCTCCGGAATCAAGCAGAAAAATTTATGAATTGGGTATCGAGTCAATTCCTAGTGAATCTGAATGTTATCCTGCAAAGTTAGCTCATGGACATATTTCATGGCTTATTAAGAAAGGCATTAAGTTCATCTTCTATCCAAGTATACCTTATGAAAGAAATGAACATCCTGATGCTAACAACCACTATAACTGTCCTATTGTTACTTCATATCCTGAAAACATTAAAAACAATGTTGAAGAGCTTAGAACAGAAAACATTAAATTTATGAATCCTTTCATGTCAATGAAGGATCAGCAGACTATTGAATACAGACTTATTGAAGAATTCGGAAAAGAACTCAATATTCCAAAAGCTGAAATAAAAGTTGCATGTGCTAAGGCATGGGATGAAATGGCTAATGTACATAAGGCTATTCAGAAAAAAGGTGAAGAAACTGTTAAATATTTAAATGAAACAGGCAAACGAGGTATCGTTCTTGCAGGTCGTCCATATCATGTTGACCCTGAAATTAACCATGGTATTCCTGAGCTTATCACCTCTTATGGTATTGCTGTTTTAACAGAGGATTCAGTTTCTCATCTTGCAGAGGTTGAACGCCCGCTTATCGTTATGGACCAGTGGATGTACCATTCAAGATTATATAAGGCTGCCAACTTCGTTAAAACTACTGAAAATATTGATATGATTCAGCTTAACTCCTTTGGTTGTGGTCTTGATGCTGTTACAACAGACTGCGTAAGCGATATTCTTACTAAGTCAGGTAAGATTTATACTGTATTAAAGATTGATGAGGTAAACAACTTAGGTGCTGCCAGAATCCGTATTCGTTCACTCATTTCAGCTCTCAAGGTTAGGGAGAAAAAGCAGATGAAACGCACTATTGTACCTTCTAATATGAACAGAGTTGAATATACAGAAGAAATGCAGAACTCAGGATACACCATCCTTTGTCCTCAGATGTCACCAATTCATTTTGAATTGTTAGAGCCTGCTATGCGTTCTGTAGGAATGAATATTGTTATCCTTCAAAGCGATACAGATTCTCCTGATTATAAAGAAAAATGTAAAACTGCTGTAGATACAGGTCTTAAATATGTTAATAATGATGCCTGCTACCCTTCTCTTATCGTTGTTGGTATGATGATGGAAGCTTTAATGTCAGGTAAATATGATTTGAATAAAACTGCTCTTTTGATGACACAGACAGGTGGCGGATGTCGTGCATCCAACTATATGGGATTCATTCGTCGAGCTCTTGAAAAAGCCGGACTTGAGCATATTCCTGTAATCTCTATGAGTTTCCAGGGCTTAGAGAAAAATAGCGGTTTCAAAATCACACCAAAAATGTTGCTTAAAGCAATGTACTCTATCATGTATGGTGATTTATTTATGAGAGTTGTCTACAGAATGAGACCTTACGAAAAGGTTGCCGGTACTACTGACGCTCTTCATAAAAAGTGGGTTAAGATATGTACAGAACAGCTTACAGGAAAAATAAACCACAGAATATTTGCCAAGACTGTAAAGCAGATTGTTAAAGAATTTGATAATATTGAAACTATTGAAGGTCTTGTTAAACCAAGAGTTGGTATTGTAGGTGAAATCCTTGTGAAATTCCTTCCATCAGCCAACAACTTCTTAGTTGAATTACTTGAAGCTGAAGGGGCTGAGGCTGTAATGCCTGACTTACTTGACTTCTTCTTATACAGCTTCCATAACCTTGAATACAAGGTTAAGTACTTAGGATTTAAGAAGAGTTCTTCTTTCCTGGCTACAGGCGGTGTTAAGCTCATAAATTATATGAGAAAGCCTATATATGACGCATGTAAGAAGAGTAAACACTTTGACTTACCATGTAACATTAAAGAGCTTGCTAAAATGGCCGCTCCTATCGTTTCAAACTGTAACCAGACTGGTGAAGGTTGGTTCCTTACAGGAGAAATGCTTGAGCTTATGCATAACGGCGTACTCAACATCGTATGTGCACAGCCATTTGGTTGTCTTCCAAACCATGTTGTAGGTAAGGGTGTTATAAAAGAACTTAGACTCCAGCATCCAGAAGCCAATGTAGTTGCTGTCGACTACGACCCAGGTGCCAGTGAAGTAAACCAGCTTAACAGAATAAAATTAATGTTGGCAACTGCGAACAAAAACCTAAAAAAATAAGCCTTAAAAGGCTTATTTTTTTATACATTCTCTATCTGCCAATCAATCGGTTTCATCCCATTCTTTATCAAAAATTCATTAGCCTGACTAAAATGCTTGCATCCAAAAAATCCTCGATACGCAGATAATGGACTTGGATGTGGTGCTTTTAATAGTAAATGCTTTGGATTATTTACCTTTGCAGCCTTATCCTGTGCAGGCTTGCCCCACAAAAGATACACTATCGGTCTGTCCTGCTTATTTACAGCTTCTATTGTAGCATCTGTAAACTTCTCCCATCCAAAACCTTTATGTGAATTAGCCTGATGTGCTCTAACAGTTAATACTGAATTAAGCATTAGCACACCTTGTTCTGCCCATTTAGTCAAATATCCATTATTTGGTATGTAACATCCTAAATCATCATTAAGCTCTTTATAAATATTAACTAACGATGGAGGTGTCTCAACCTGAGGTTTTACCGAAAAACATAACCCATGCGCCTGATTCACATTATGGTATGGGTCCTGTCCAATAATTACCACCTTAACTTTTGACAGTGGTGTCAAATGATAAGCAGTAAAAATATCATCAGCAGGCGGAAAAATAACCTGCTGACTATATTCATTATTAATCTTACTATACAATTCTTTATAATATGGCTTTTTGAACTCTTCATTTAATGCTTCAAGCCAATCATTACTTATTGCTGACATAATCTAACCGAAACTCCTTTGTCATTTAAATAAGATTTTAAATCCATAATCTCTAATTCTTTGTAATGGAATAGAGATGCCGCCAAAACTGCATCTGCTTTTCCTTCTGTTAATGCATCATAAAAATGTTCTTTTGTTCCTGCACCACCTGATGCAATTACCGGAATAGAAACATTCTCAGAAATTATTCTTGTAAGTTCAATATCATATCCTGCCTTTGTTCCATCGCAGTCCATACTTGTAAGAAGAATCTCTCCAGCGCCCATCTTGTCCATCTTCATAGCCCATTCAACGGCATCAATTCCCATATCTACTCGTCCACCATTTTTATAGATGGTCCAGCCACTTCCATCAGCCCTACGCTTGGCATCAATAGCAACAACAACGCACTGTGAGCCAAATTTATCAGCCGCTTCGGATACAAGATTAGGATTTAAAATAGCTGCTGAATTAACAGAAATCTTATCTGCACCTTCTCTTAATAGCTGCTTGAAATCATCAACCGTTCTTATACCACCGCCTACTGTAAATGGTATAAATACATTAGCAGCTACATCTCGTACTAAATCAACTACAGTCTTTCTGGCATCACTTGAAGCTGTAATATCAAGAAATACCAACTCATCTGCTCCAGCCTTATCATAAGCCTTTGCCACTTCAACCGGATCTCCTGCATCTCTTAAATTAACAAAATTAGTACCTTTAACTACTCTGTTATTATTAATATCCAAACAAGGTATAATTCTTTTTGTATACATAATTAATAATTCCTTTCATTATAGACTTGCAAAATTTTTAAGCATTAACAATCCTGCATCACTGCTCTTTTCAGGGTGATATTGGCAGGCAAAAACATTATCCTGCTCAACCGATGCATGAATATGTGTACCATATTCAGTAGAAGCTTTTACAATACTTTCATCTTCTGCTTCAAGATAATATGAATGAACAAAATATACATATTCACCATCCGGTATACCTTTGAACAATCTGCCATCACCACTAAGCTTTAATGAATTCCAGCCCATATGAGGAATTTTTATATCGCCATTCTTAGGTATTCTTTTAATCTTTCCCTTTAATATAGATAAGCCTTTAACACCTGGTGTTTCATCACTTTCTTCAAATAAAAGCTGTAATCCTAAACATATTCCAAGAAATGGTGTTTTCTTAGCAACAACCTGATTGATTGTACCAATCAAATCATATTTATGCAATTTATCCATTGCATCACCAAAGCTGCCGACTCCCGGTAAAACTACCTTATCAGCATTTAAAATAACATCTTTATCCCTTGTAACAACACACTCAGCACCAATATGTGCAAATGCTTTTTCTACACTTTTCAAATTACCTGCATCATAATCTATAATGGCTATCATTTTATTATTCTTCCTTATCCTTTTTTTCAGTTTCTTTTGTTGCTTCCTTTGCTGCCTCTTCAGCCGCTTTTTGTTCCGCTTCTGCCTTTTCTCTGGCTTCCTGCGCAATCTCACAAACTTCTACAGCATATTTTTCATCATTATTAATGAGATTTAATTCTCTTGCCTGACTTTCTGTTAAACCATATGTTTCCATAAGTCCTCTATCAATCCAACCAAGAACATCCTGCATATCATCATAACAGTTAAGTTCTCTACCTGTGTTCTGATACTTGTCAAACATTTTTACACCTTTAAGCAGTGAATAAAGTCCTTGCTCATACTCATCCATCAATATAAGATTTTTATATGCTTCATAATGTCTGTTTACAAACATAACTGTCTGTATTTGATTAAAAAGCTCTTTATCATCATCCTTTCTCATCTCAAGACCAAATAATGTATCATATGCAACTGTATAATTCTTATTTACATACTCTTTAGTCGCTTTGGAAACTTTTTTGGTATATGTATAATAATCACCACCTAAAATAACACTACATATGAAAACAAACACAATCGTAAATGAAAGAAGTATAAACCATTTTGAAACTCTGACCACTTCATCCGGCTCTTTTTCTTTCTTCACTTTTTCTTTCTTTGCTTTCTTTTCCTTTTTAACTTTTGGTTTTTTAGGTTTCTTTTCTTTAGGCTTCTTTTCCTTTTTCTTTTTTTCTTTCTTAGATTTCTTTTCTTCTGACGGTTCTTCATACTCCTCATCATATTTAGAACTTACAGACATGTTATCATCTTGAGACACATCTTCTGATGCACTCATATCATTAACACCTTCCGAAAAATCCAAACCAAAATCAGCAAAATCATCTAATCCATCCATTGATAACTCATCAGAAGTTGGCGCTTCCGTACCATCTGACATCTCATTATTAGCAGATATTCCCATATCAAGGGAGGATAAATCCAACTCAGGTGCACTATTTTCTACTGTTTCTACGCTTCCCGATTCATCAGAAACCATACCTGCAAGTGCTGACAAATCCACCATCTCGTTACTTTCTTCAACAGATGCTTTCTTACCGGCTTTTTTATCCTTTTTCTTTCCAAATAATTTCTTTTTCTTCTTTTTAGGAACCTCTAAAGACACATCACTATCTTTTTCATCAATTCCCATAACATCTAACAAACCTTGTAAATTATCATCCGCAACACTATCATTAGACGCTATAACTTCACTGATATCCGATTCTTCATCTTTAATTATTTCATGTATCTTTTCATCGCTTTGATTTTCACTTTCTAAATCAACGCTCTTACTTGTTGGTGCCTTATCAATTACAGACATTATATCATCATCCAAATCGAATAATTCTTCATTAGACAACTCTTTTGCAAAATAATCTTCATCAATGCTATTAATATCTGCGTTTTCTACTGAACCAAACAATTCATCTTCAATATTATCAAGAGAATCACCTAACAAGCCCAAATCATCTGTACTTGAATCTGAGCTTGTTTCTGAAGTAGCGTTATTCATTATTGAATTCAAAAGATTGTCAAGATAATCTTCACTTGTTGTATTGTTCTGATCTTTCACGCTAGTTTCCAAACCTTTCTGTATATATTGCATCTAAAAAACCACTTACCGACTCCTTAATTGATACACCTTTCTCCCCTAAGTCATCCGGTAATTGTGGAAAATTCTCGTTCACTCTGTACAAAAATGCCTTATTATTTAACGATGCAATCTTTTCAAATGGCCACCGAACTAAAGTTGGCATATCAAATCCAACACCAAGCTCTAATATCAGCAATTCCTTATTCAATGTTTGCTGTAACCACTTTGTATATTCATTCCATTGCATCTCGCCTGTTTCTTCTGAAACTTCACTATCTAATGGCATTGTAACCCTTTGTACATCAATATTACTTTTCTTAATATATGATTCATTAGTTATATTAACAACAAAATAGTCCTTCGAATCCAACACCTTTGAAAGTTTATTATAATATTCTATGAGCTTATCGCTGTCACAATCTTTTGAAAAGCCTTTTCCTATACCTACCAAAACTTTCTTAGCATCATCTAATCTGTTAAAAAAATCATTATATCCCATTTTGTTATCCTATCCTAAATCATATGTTATTTAATAAGCCCATCAATAAGTTCAACCAACTGTCCAATCTCAGGCTTTGATAATTGAGCATTAGCACCTAATGCCTCACCTTTTATTCTCATCTCATCATTAACAAGTGATGAGAATATAATAAGAGGTATCTCCGAAAGCACACTGTCCGTCTTCACAAGCTTTGTAAGTCTATGACCATCCATTATTGGCATTTCAATATCTGTAATGATACATTTAACTTTATCCAAAGCATTTCCTGCTTCTTTAAAAGCACGAAGCATATCCCATGCTTCCTTACCGTTTGCAGCAGTAAGAATGTTAGTATATCCTGCCTTTGTAAGAGAATCTCTTATAAGCTTGCCAAGAAGAGGTGAATCTTCTACTGTAAGAACCGGTGCTTCACTTCTATTTCTAACACCAAGTCTGTCAATATCCGATACCTTCAATCCTGTTTCCGGACTAATGTCTGTTACAATTTTTTCAAAATCAAGTATAATAATAAGCCTCTTATCAATCTTAATAACACCTGTAGAAATACTTGAATCCGCTGTATTAATAGTATTATCCGGTTTGATAATATCTGCCCACGATACTCTGTGAATACCAAGAACTTTATCAACATGAAAACTTATATCAAGCTTATTAAAATTTGTGATAATCATCATATCATTAACAAATGTACTATTCTCTTTAAGATGAAGGTATCTTGGTAAATTAATTGCCGTAATCATAACATCTCTTGGCATAAATATACCTTCAATACATGTATGAGAGTTTGGTACCGGTGTAACAGGATGATACGGTATAATTTCACGAACCTTTGCAACATTTATACCATAACTGTTGCCATCAATAACAAACTCTAACACCTCCAACTCATTTGTTCCATTTTCGAGTAAAATATTTGTCTCCATAACACGTCCTCCTTGAGTATTTATTTTACACTTACATTGTATGTCACATCATTTCTTGTCACAGCTAACGCAAACTTTGTTATCTCCGGTATTCTTTCCTGATTCAACTCATATATTAATACCATTCTTTTTGTTTCACCGACTGTAAAGGTATGAGAATTATTATTTAATGCATAATCAAAAACTGTTAACAATGCATTTGTTCTAACTATTCCATTAAACATCCCCTTAAATGAATATCCGTTAGTAGTATCAAGTGTAACTGCATTCTGGGAAATATTAGTTATATCCAACTCAAGCACTACAAGTCTGCTTCCAGCCGTAGCCGTCATAGCAAAACCAAGCTCTTCACCTGTATTTTCAGGATACATGCTACATTCCTTAATACCATTAACCTTAACGCTTAATGCATCAGTACCTAATGCTTCTTCAAAGCTTACATACGAAACCTGTTCGCTTACATCTGCCTCGCTATTAACTTTATTATCAACAATATCTTCATCGGACACCCAAACAGTTTCCTCCTCCTTTTCCATATAAACCCTTTCCATCTTAAGCATGTTATTCTTGTCATGATTGATAACTGCATTAACAGCATATTCCACATAAGCATCTTCTGTTTCGTCATCAAGTTCTATTCTCTTACAACCCGATAAACAAAAAGCACTTATGACAACCATAAATATCAAAGCCTTTTTTCTCATCTTATATTCCTTTCACATACAACCTCATAATACTATATATATTCTACCATTTTTGTATCAAAACTTCAATAGATTTTTAGGATTATAACGTATCTTCACATTCCATTTCTACAAAAAATTCTACTCCTTCATTTACATTGGCAACCCCACACTTTATATTTAAATTTTCAGCTATAGCCTTTACAATTGACAAACCAATACCACTTCCTCCGTATTCTCTGGTTCTTGCCTTATCCACTTTGTAAAATTTATCCCAAATCTTATCAATATCCTCTTTCGGAATATGCTGTCCGCTATTGAAAACACCTATTCTTACTTTATTTCCGTCTTTTTTTGCAATTATTCTTATTATTCTGTCACCATCCAAATGATTAATTGCATTACTTAAATAGTTTGTGATAATCTCTTGTATTTGAAACTCATCCGACCAAACATAAACACTTCCTGAATTATCAAAAAATACATTCGCCTGTTTTTCTTTCAGAAGAATCGATGCCGAATTCAATATAGAATCAATAAGTGTAATAATATCAAATCTTTCCATTTCAATCTTGCTGTTTCCTGATTCAATTTGGTTAAGATTAATCAACTTCATAACCATTTTATTCATTTTAGCCGCTTCATCAATTATAACATCACAATAGAATTCTCTACTTTCCGGATCATCAGTTATTCCTTCTTTCAAGCCTTCGGCATATCCCTGAATAAGTGCTATTGGTGTTTTAAGCTCATGAGATACATTAGACACAAATTCCTTACGCATCTTATCAATTTCATTCTTTTCTTCTATATCTTTTTGCAATTCTATATTAGCTGTTTTTAATTCAGAGATAGTTGTCTCAAGCTTTTCAGACAATTTATTCATGCTATTACCCAATACTGACAATTCATCTTCTGAATCCGACCTATACTTAACATCAAACTCAAGATTTGACATTCTCTCTGAAATATGCACCAAATTAAGAATTGGCTTTGTTACATTAACAGAGATAATAATAGTTACAACCATTGACAATAACAATACCAAACCTATTACATTGGCATAGAAACCATTAGAAATCTTTACAACTTCTCTAATACTTTCCACTGCCGTTCTCATTACATATATATTACCATTTGGCATATCTCCGGACATTTCAATATATTCAACATTTGTATCCTCATCAATAACCATTCGTATTGTATAACCATTTCCGTTAGCAATCGTAACACTATCATCATCATTCTCATTAAAAATAATATCACCCAAACGATTAAACAATTCGTCCTGACCTCTATTATATCCTGCAATAAATTTAATTGTCATAGAATAGTCGACTACTATAATCGAAACATTCTTTGTTTCACAATTCACTAACAATTCTTCCTTTATTTCAGGACTAATATCTCCATTATCCATAAATGACGAAGAGACCTGATTGTATATATCAACCAAGTCTTCCATCTTTTTTTCAGTATAATATTTTTCCAAAAAGGCAACATTAACAAACCAGCTGACAAGCATACCGGTCGCAGTAATCACGCAAAATATAATTGTCAATCTTAATCTTAACGAGTGTTTCATAATATCAATCTGCCTTTATCTCTAGATTTCAAACTTATACCCCATGCCCCAAATTGTTTTTATATAATCTGCATTAGAAGATAATTTTGCACGCAATTTTTTAACATGTGTATCAATAGTTCTTGCATCACCAAAATAATCATAATTCCATACATTATTTAGTATTTTTTCTCTAGATAATGCAATTCCTTTATTTTCAATAAAATAAACTAAAAGTTCAAATTCCTTATAGCTAAGTTCAACAGGATTACCACACACCCTAACTACATGCGCAGCTTTGTCAACTTCAATATTTCCAACCTTAATAACCTCTTCCATATCAAGACTATTTGTTCTTCTTAAAATTGCATCAACTCTGGCAACTAAAATCTTAGGATTAAAGGGTTTAGTGATATATTCGTCGACTCCCAATTCGAAGCCTAACAATTCATCCTGTTCTTCACTTTTAGCAGTAAGCATAATAATAGGCACTTTAGACTCTCTTCTAA
>CAZESO010000023.1:0-17010 GCA_964515325.1 uncultured Roseburia sp.
TATCATAATAATTCCTCCTTGAATATACTCTGCCGTCCCTGGCAGATTTGTTTGTGACCATGTCACTTTAGTTAATTGTTTTGTATAGTAAGTACTTCTCTTACTACCTTACATAATATATATCGGTAGTATCCGGAAATACTTTATACCTTTTTTGAAAATTTTTAATTATTTTTTCTTATCAACAAACTGTGGTTGTATTGCCTTAAGTTTATTCATATTCTGGTAATACTCAGCAGCCACCTTATTAGATAACTTCTTACTTCTTACCTCTTTACGCATCGTAATATTCTTCTGTGTCATCGCTTCGTGATTTCTTTTCTCACTTACTTCTACGTCTGCCACTTTAGAGATTATCACTTTGATTAAATCCTGCATAATCTTTATTTCTTCAGTATATAATTGTCTATCCACATCCAAAATATCTCTAACACGATTATACACCTTTTCGAACCCACTATCAAGTAAATTTAATTCTTTTATTAATTTTCCTTTCTCAGAATATAATCCATCAAAACTGTCAAAATCAAATTTATCCTGCGAAATTAGTTCACTTTGTTTTTCATTCATTTCCAGAATCATATTCAGAACTGATACCTTCTTATTCAAACTCTGTATCAGTATCTGAACATAATCCTTATTATTAATTTCGTTTTGCAAGTACCATTACCTCTTTCCATGTGTCTCTCATAGTTCTCAGGTGACCTAGCACTTCTTCTAATATTTCTTTATCCTTACGCATATTAGCTTCCAAAAGTCTTTCTTCAAGATACACATAAACCTTTTCAAACTCTTTAGCCACAGGATATTTGAAATTAAGTGTCGCTCTAAACTCAGCTATTATATTCTCCACTTTTCGTATATTATTATGAGCTTTTACAATATCTTTGTTTTCTACAGCAACAATTGCTATATTACAAAACTTTATCGCCCCTTCATATAACATCAGCGTCAACTGTGCAGGCGATGCTGTCATAACCTTACTGTTATTGTACTGATCATATCCATTCTGTAATGCCATACCCTTGTCTCCATTCTAATATTATTAGTAACCTAACATTGATGATAAATATGATGACTGACTCTGCAATTCAGACAATGCAGTTTCCATAGCAGCAAATTGCTGTTCGTATTTTTCTCGTATTGCATCAAGTTTATCTTCCCATTCACTTATAGTATCATCATAATCCTCATACTGCTGTTTCATATACTTATCATTATATACTGTATAAGCACTGCTGAGAGTCGAGGTACTCATTTTCTTATTAAGCTGAGTATACAAATTCTCTGTTAACTGTGAGAAAAAGCTTATAAATTTATCCGGATCACTTGCAATTGCCGCCTTAAGCTTATCCGTATTACCAGACACAGCACTATCGTCAGGATCTCCATCAATATGATACAATCCTCTCTCATTCTCTGCCGCATCAAAATACCCCAACGTCTTAATTCCAAACGATGCAAGAGTCAAGCTCTCACCATCCACTTCAAAACTCTTCATCATATTGGTCTTAAACAAACTTATAATACTAGAAAGTGTTGAATCTCTTCTAAGAACTGCATCCTTAATCTTAGTTTCCCACTTTTCAATCTGCTTATCAGTCAAAGACTCCATTTCTTCATCAGTAAGTGGTTCATAATCGCCTGCCGAAGCTGCATTATATGCTTCTTCCATAGCTTTCATCACTTCGTTATATTCTGTGAAGAAATCCTTTACCATATTATAGATTCCATCAACATCTGTCTCTGTTGTAACCGAGATAGTCTCATCTTCATTTGTAAGTGCATGCACTGTAACTGTAAGACCATTAATAGAGAAATTGTTTGTATTTGATTCAAATACCGCTCCATTTAATGTAATCTTAGCGTCTGCACCTGCAATTCTTACAGCACCCGTTTCTCCTTGTGAAAGACCAAGCTTAGCTTCAAGTTCTGCTATTCTGTCAGTATCTGTTGAACCTGATTCTTTAAGACTCTGATACTCTTCATAATCCGCAACCATCTCCTGAGCTTGTGTAAGCTTATCCTCATACTTAGCTAAATATGTCTCATAATCTTCACCTGTATAATCATATGAAATGCCTGCTTCAGTTAAACTAGCTTCTTTTTCACTTAACTCTAATGATGAATAACCGCTTACTGTAGTAATCTGTTCTGTAAGTTCTGCTATTTTCTCATTTGGTTCTGTAAGCTGACCTTCCAGCTCTGCTATCTTCTCGTCTATTGTAGCATTGTACGCCTCAAGACCATCTGTCTCAACCGCTGTCTTTATCTCTTCATAAAGAGCAACCTCTTCCTGTAACGAAGCTAATTCTTCATTGTATCCTGTAAGAGCTGCTGAATCTGCTTCGTCACCCTTAGCTTCTTCATCTGCAATCTTCTGCTGCAATTCTGCTATCTTATCATTAAGTTCTGTAATCTTTGTACTCTGTTTATCTTCTGATAATGCCGCAAATGTCTTCTTTTCCTTTTCAGAAGAAATTTTTTCATTAATATCTTTTATAGTAGCTTCATAAGTTGACTTTTCTTCCTTCAAAGAAGATACCTTATCATTAATAACAGAATTAAGGTATTCACTCTTAGCAAGATTAGCAATATACTCTGCATCGGCATTAGCAGCATCAATATATCCCTGATACGCTGATATATCTGCTGTAGATACTACATATAAGCCCATCTGCTGTAATATTGCAGTACCTGCTGCGTCATTACCACTTATAGAAAAATCATGGTCAGCTCCACTAGTCTTGGCACTTACGAAAAATCTCTGATTAGTTTCATCAAAGCTTGCATTAAGTCCTCGTTCCTTTAACTGAACTGCAAACTCATTAAGTGTCATATCACCTGTAACATCAATATATGTTTCCTTACCTTCAACAGTAACATTAATTCTTCCAGATGTAACTCCAAGTTCAGAAAGCTTACTGCTTCCTGTAAGTTTTTCTCCACTTGTGCTTGATACTACACCACCTGTTAAATAACCAGACTTAGCAAGGCTTGTAATTTTAAGCTCCTGTGTTCCATTAACAGCCGAACTATTACCTGATACTGTTACCTTATTCTCATTAGATGCTTTTACACTCTTTAATGCGTAGCCTGAAGAGAATCTTAAATTACTCAACTTACCACTAAAAAGTGAATATATCTTAGTATTCATCTCTTTCCAAGCATCCTGCTTATATTCAAGGGCTTTCTGTTGTTTAACATATGAGTCTTTTCTTGTAGAATACGCTTTCACAAGTTCATCAATCATAGAATCTGTATCCATACCTGAAATTAAACCGGATAACTTAATAGCCATATTAATCCCTCCTTATAATTTCTTATCTACAACGATACCGGCAAGTTCCCATACCTTCTCTATCATTTCAAGTGTTTCTTCTGCCGGATATTCTTTTAATACTTCTTTAGTTTCTTTGTCTAATATCTTAATGGTTACTCTGTTTGTACCTTCGTGGATACCAAACTGACATATCGTGTTCGACATCTTCTTATTCAAATCACTAACAGCCTTTTTTATATTTTCGTTTGATGCTTCTCTTTTACCGTCATTGCTTCCATCCTTGGAACTTTCCGATGTCTGAGTCACTGCTTGCTTCTGTACTTCAGCTACTGGAGCAACATTATTTGTCACTACCGGTGCAGACTGTTGCGCATTACCTGCCTGATAAGCAGCTGTGTTCGAAACCTTTTCTATTGCCATAATAATTACCTCCTTGTATTTGACAACATAATTTACATACTACTTTAATACTTATTCGGCAAATTCACCTTAAAACTTTATAGTATTAGAACAAATTTTTCAATGCTTCAAAGGTTTCAGCCGATGCGGATGCCTTATTAGCTTCTTCAATCTGCATATATACTTCTTTCCTGTATATAGGTACCGATTTAGGCGCTGTTATCCCTATCTTTACCTGATCACCTTTTATCTCTATAATCTTTATTTCTATATTATTGTTAACAACAATAGCCTCGTCCTTTTTTCTTGATAATGCTAACATAATTTACTCCTTATCCGCATAATATATATGCTCTTATTCACCTTTAATAATATCATATACCGGATGTTTTACCAAATACTTTTCATCATCTAATATAATCTGGCACGCTCTAAGATTATTTGAATTAACAATTATTGGAGCTTTTAGATTAACTGTTGCCTTCTTAACATCCTCTGGCACTGTCATTGTAACAAGTACAATTATGTCTTCCTCTGTTATCTCTCCTAACGGTTTTAACAACTCATCCTCCACTACAGGATTATATCCCGAATCTACTGCCAAAGGATCAACTACTGGCATTGCAAAGGCTGGTTCGTCCAATGACTGTAACCACGAAACCGTCTTCTTGTCACTTTCAATATCATGAATAAGCATAAATCTATTTAAATCAGGAAAACCTATTATGCCTTCGCTAAAATTTATAACCTTTTCTTCATTTATTTCTATTTCACCAAAGATTTTTGTTAAGATTTTCATATCTTTTACCTTACCTTTCTTCTGTCTTCATCTTATAAGAAATCCAAAAGAGATTTTTGAACAACCTTCGCAGATGCTGCCAAAGCTGCATCATATACATTCTGTGCAGAAACAAATTCTACTGTCACTTCTGCCTGGTCAATTTCTTCATTTTCACTCTTCTGATCTTCTACATTTAATAAATAGTCATTCAATCGTTCTTCATTTAAAGACAATCTCTGCAATCTTGCACCCAAGTCAGACTTTTCTACATTAAGTGTATTCTGATGATTTGTAAAATGTGTGATTCCCTCCGAAAAAGCTTCACCCATATTTTCCTCTGCATATGCAAGTTCAAGCTTTGCTACATCAAGCATTGATTCCAGTTTAGCTATCTCTGTATCATTCTTCGCAATCGTTATAAGACCTTCTATCTTTGCAATCTTCTCCTGTGCTTCAACCGCTCTCGCTACAGAATTTATAATTATATCCAAATCTCTTCCTACATCATGAGTCAAGATATCTTTGCCCTGTGAATTGATTGTTATTGTCTGGTTAAAGTTGATTGTATAATCAATCGGAGAATCATTTACTGTATATGTTACATTCTTGCTGAAGTTTGTACAATCAAAATAATGCTCCGGTCTTAATTCACCCTTCTCAAAGCCTTCTTTGGTATATGTTATCTCTATACCCACACCATCAGCTGACATTTTGTCATATATATTATTACCAACAAGTAATTCTCCTGTTTCAGGTACAAATACCGCACCATTTGCAGGTACATCATTGTAAACCTGATCACCCATTCTTTCTTTAGAATTAACAACAACTGTTATCGGTTGTCCATCTACTAAAATTGTAGGAGCCGCCTCTTCACAATCCTTATACGCTAAATTTATAACATGTCTTTCTTCATTAATAATTGCACTACCCGCAACATATTCTGTTGTTGATATATCAAGACCAACTATTCTCTTGTCATTATTAACATCATTAAAATCAAAATTCTCTGTTATAGAATATCTTGTATCAGGTTCATTTTCTTGAAACGTAAGTGTTGAATCTGTCTTATATCCTGTAAATATAGTTCTTCCTGCATAATCTGCATCACCATCTGCATATATCTGATTTCTAAGTTCTTTCAACGAAGCTACAAGTGTTTCTCTTTCTTCTATGGTATTGTAATCATTTACACCCTGATTACAATATCCTGTAATTTCTGTAAGAACATCATTAATGCTATCTATAGCTTCCTGTGTTGTTTGCATCCACGCTCTGGCATCCGGAATATTCTTCTTAAGATACTGAGTTACTTCATTGTATGTCGAACGAAGTCTTAACGCTCTAATAGCAACAATAGGGTCCTCCGAAGGTCTCTGTATCTTCTTAGTTGTTGATAATTGAGTATTCAGATTATCAACTAATCTCTTATTCTTCTCCAGATTATATAATGCATTATTAATCATCATCCCACTGGTAATTCTCATATGCTCACCATCCTTAATCTACTACACGCCTGTTTCATTTATAAGTTTATCATACATTTCTGCCATAACCTGTATTACCTTAGCACTTAAATCATATGCTTCCTGGTATTTAACAAGATTCATAGCTTCTTCATCCTTGTCAACACCCATTACAGATACTCTCTGATTTTCTATTGTCTGAATTATATTACTGTAATTCAATTCCAAAGTTCCTGCTCTCTTTGTATCAATAGCAACCTCTGTAATCAATGCCTGTATATACTCTTCAGGATTACCACCATCAAATTTTTTCAAATCTCTAATATTAACCATTTCTTCAAGTAAATCATACTTAGCAACACCATCATGAATATTAACCGTTGTAGCCATCAAGTCAGGATTCGCGAACAAGTCCTGATTTACTGTATATACATCATCATCATTTTTCATAAAGATAGGAATATCCGCTGTAGACTCTCCATTAAGATTCATACCTTTACTATGTATCTCATTGAAGGCTCCTGTAAATGTTTCAAGAAATCTGTTAATTTCATTAATATAATAAGGTACGCCTTTGTAATCCACTGCCACTGATGCATCATTGCCTTCTTCTGCTTTATCATTATTACCATCTCTTACTTCCAATAATGCCTTTAAAGTTCCTGTAATATCCGAGCCTACCGGATCAAACTTTTCACCATATGACCACTGTATATCATAAAGACCTATGGCATCATGCTTATCCGCTGCATCCTCTCTGCTAACACAAACTAATGTAAAATAATCATAATTGCTTACTAAAGTCTTATCACCAATGTCAACCGTAAATTCACTCTTTCCGTTATCATACAAAACTTCTCTTGTAGAAACCTCACAAATTGATGATAAATCATCAATTAAAAGCGCTCTCTTATCTCTAAGCTCATTAGCTTTAGCACCTGTAAGTTCTACTACATTAATTTCCTTATTAAGCGCTGCTATCTCCGCCGCCAACGAATTAATATGGTCCACATTACTTGCAACTTCTGAATTCAAATCTTCCTGTGTCTTTGTAAGATTTGTTTTGATTTCCTGCATATATTCAAGAAAACTCTCACAATAATTCAAAAATGTTTTTCTTTCTGTAAACCCTTCCGGCGACTTAATAAAATCTTCAAGACTATTAAAAATATTGCTGTATTCCTTAGAGAAACCTGTCTCATCTGTCTCTGCAAAATAGTCTTCTATCTGAATCATATAATTGTACTTTGTACTTTCTTCTCCATACTTAGCATTATTGTTCCAATATTTCATATCATAATACTTATCACGCATCTGGTCGATGGATGTAACTTCTACACCACTACCAATCATACCATATCGCTGAAACACTCTGATAGGTTCAGAAGCCTGTTGACTAACAACCTGTCTAGAATATCCTTTTGTATTTTCATTTGAAATGTTATTTGCCGTAACATCAATCCCTGCGTTTGATGCATACAAACCGGAAACACCGATGTTTAAACCAAAAAACGTATTAGCCATGCTTACCTCTCCTATCTATAGCTATTTTACCAATTTCCAACCTTCTGGATAATGGTATCTATCATTTCCGCCACTGTTGTAATATATCTTGATGATGCATTATATGCATTTTGGAACTTAATCATATTACTAAGCTCTTCTTCCGATGTAACACCCATTATCGATTCTCTGCTTCCATCTATATCAAGAACTACATTTGCCTGATTTGAAGCAATAGAATTAAACATATAACCATCATTTGCGATTTCTCCAACCATTGCGCTGTAGAAATCTGTAAAGTCCTTCTTTGTAACATTATTTGGATCAAGATTACTAAAAGGTGTATCCCATGCTTTAAGAATCTCTTCACCAAGCTTTAAGTCAATCTCTTCTTCCGCAGTTGTAAATGGCAAATATGCCGATGAATCCTGAGCTAATGGATTTACTTCCAGATTACCGCACGAATATAACGCTTCTGTTCCAAATTCATTATAAGGATTATACACATAATACTTCTTGCCATCACTACCCATAAGTTCTGTATAACGAGTAACATCACTTCTTGAAAACAATTCAGTTCCCTGCGTCTTGTTCTCATCCTGACCATATGACGCCTCTTCCGTATCAAGACAAAGCATTGTTGTTCCCGCCGGAACTGTTATTGTTGCATCTGATGTAATAGCACCAAAGTTATCCAGTGTTATTGTTCCATCTGCAACCTGCTTATTAAGCTGTTCCTGTAATGCATCATTCAATGTAGCAACTACAGTACCCTGCGGTATTGTAAATGTAATATCACTTTCTAATGTTGTATCCTTATTTGGACAAAGCAAATCATTGATAGTTGTTACTATACCATTAATAAGTCTGTCAAACAAAGCCTGTGTCTTCATTATAACTGTATTATCAACATAGAGATTATAATGATCAACCTCTTTGTTATAATCTTCTAACGCCTGTCTGTATTCAGCCAACTGTGTCGCATCCGTCAAATCGTAATTCTCAGGATCCGGTTTCACCGGTATATCTGTATAATTAGCTGCATAACCACCTCTCGCAAGAAGCAATCCCTTTAACTTACCAATATCATTTTCATTAGCTGTATTAATCTCTACATGAAGATTGAATACTGCAGCATCACCAAGCTGTGGCCATACCGGCGAAAGAAATGACGAATCATCCTCTGTATTCAACTGTGCCATTTCCATATGGAAACAACCATCTTCAACCACAAATTCCTGTCCTTCAGCTCTGACCTTCACCAAACCAGTTTCTGTTTCCTGAATATCAATATCTATTAATTGAGCAAGCTCATCTAACGCTAAATCTCTCTGATCACGCAAATCTGATGCTGTTTCCACACCAGGTGCTTCTACTGATTGAATCTTTATGTTTAAATTAAATATCAAATCACCAAGCTGATTTATCCTGCTAACTGTTTCCTGAACCATTGTATCAATATTCTTCTGGTAATCAAACAGTTCTTCATACATAGACTGTGCTCTTGCCAAAAATGTATTCGCACTCATTATGAGACCCGCTCTTGTTGTCTGACTGTCAGGTGTTTTTGCAACCTCACTAAGAGCAACCCATAAATCATTCAATTCTGTTTGAAACTGTTCACTTTCGGTTTCACCAAAAATGCTTTCCACTTCCTCAACTGCCTGATACTTAGAAGCATAAAATTCCTGTCTTCCGCTTTCAAGTCTAAAGGATTTATCTAATAAAAGGTCTCGTAAATGTCTTGTTTCTGCTGAAATGACACCGAAACCTACCTGCATCGTATTAATAGGACTGTATCCATAACGCTGATACTTTGTATCTGCCATAGATACCTGCTGTCTTACATACCCATCTGTATTAATATTTGCTAAGTTGTGGGAGGTTGTATTTATGGCATTCTGACTAGATCTAAGACCTGTAACTCCCGTATATATACTTGTCATTAACGACATCCCATCACCTGCTTCCTAACCTTTTCTATTAAATGTCCCTACATTCCCAATTGCCGAGACATTTCTTGCATTCTTATCATAATTCGAAATTCCTGTATCCTGATACAGGCTTGTAACTAAATTGAGATTAAAATCTATAATCTCCAGCGATTCCTTCAACAAATTATCATTGATATCATTAAACTGTTTAAAATTATTCAATGTCGTTAACAACTTATCATGAATTTCTGACAGACGCTTCTGCTCCGCCGGTTGCTTTGATAACAGTTCAATAATATCTGTAATCTTCGTTGTCTCAGGATCTCTTGATAAAACATTACCGATGTCTTGCATAACATCGATACGTTTCTTCTCAAGATTTCTGATTTTTGCAACAAACTCCTGCTCAACCACAGTAATCCTCTGTAATTTCTCCAAATCACCCTTCACTATAACAGGAGTCTTCTCCTTGGAGAGTAACATAAGTGTCTCATATTCTGTATTCTCTTGTTCAAGAACTTCTATAAGCTCATCAATCAAACTAGCCACCGTATTACTCTCCTTATGCCTTCTGTAACTTTCCTAATAACACATCTGCGAAACTATCCATATCCACTTCATATGTGCCATTATCAATCTTTGTTTTCAACTCTGCTACTCTTTCAGCACGAACTTCAGGGCTATCTGCCACTGCTTTCTTTGCTATCTGTAAATCCTGACCAACACTTGATATTTCAACCTGGTCTGTCTTGTACGCCTTCTTTGTAGAAGTTGTCTTAGACTTAGCATTTACACCATACACCTGCGAAACTTTACTATAAGCATCTACGCGCATATCAATCGCCTCCTTGAATTTTCTTACAAATAGTTTATCGACTATTTTTAAGAATACTTTAGAGACATATTCTTTTTTGTTTATTCAAATTCATTTAGAAGACATTTAACTAACATTATTTCCAACCAATAGTTTCTAAATATGCTCTTTTAACCATTTGTATTTCTTGTTCCGTTAAGTCCCCTTCAATTTTAATCAGCTTTAACAACTCTTGTTCGATAGGCAAAAACAACTGCATTTGCGGATTCTTGTCATAATCCGGAAAAATTTCCATAACTTTACCTCTCATATAATTAAATACATTTGGAATATAATCAAATTTAGTAAATATTACAAATAATGTATTTAAATAAAATCGTTTTATAAAATCGAATTCTAATTCTTTCTCATAATACTCAAACGCTCCCAATTGTTTATACTTTTCTATAATTGCTAATTCTATGCTAAGCCTGTCAAAATGATGCTGTCCATTTCTTTTCTGTGTAGTAGAATTATCATTAATACAATAATGATAAATTAGTTTATCTACAACATATGCACTTCTAATATATAACTTATGAACAGCCCCCCAATAATTATCTTCATATGCCATCCTTTCCGGAAACCACAAGTTATTATCTATTATATTCGCTTTACGATAAATTCCAGTTACAACGCCTCCCATATCCGAATCCATTTTCATATTGTTAGCATACCAACCACCCATATCTTCAAATTCATACTCAACATCTTTTCTTTCACGCATCATTTGCTCTTTAGGTATATCTCTCTGTTTCGTAATTTTACCGCATACCATATCATATTTCTTAGTCTTAGTTACCTCATAAAGACTTTCATACATATCAAGCTCTATATAATCATCCGGGTCTACAAATCCTATGTACTCCGAAGTTGCATACTGCATTCCTATGTTTCTAGCTCCACCCTGACGCATATTTTCTTCATATGTGATAACCATTATGTTTTCAGGATATTTTACTTCCCATTCCTGCAATTTCTCCAAAGTATTATCTGTAGAGGCATCATTTACTAAAATAATTTCAAGATTCTCTATTCCTATAGTTTGCTTAACCAACGTTTCCATACATCTGTCTATGTAGTTCACCATATTGTAACATGGTAGTATCACGCTTATTAATGCCATAATTTCCTCCTAAATAAACATAGACGCAGTGACCCAAAATCCCTGCGCCTATTCTTTTAATTAATTCCCTTTACTTTCTACCAAGATATCTCATCTTATCTTCTTTACTTCCACTTGCATGTGACATATTAGCCATATCTCTCTGATAAACTGTAGTTAATTCCCTTGCGAGAGACGCTTTGCACGCATCACAGTAACGACCGGTTCTAATATTGGCTCCACACTTTTCACAACTAATCATTACACCTGAATCTTCCGAAAAAGATAATCTTTCTTCTCTAATCCATTGATTAATCTGATTAACGCTTACATCCAATTCTTCGGAAACCATATTGACCGTTGCATTCTTGTGTTCTTCAATGAATTCTTTTACCTCTGAAAATTTCTTCTCCAGCTCCTGCTTACATTCAGGACAAAGTCTTGGTCCTGTTATATAATTAAATAATCTTCTACAACTTCTACAATTTGTTACATCCATCTTCGTTTCCTCCTATTGTCTATATTCCCGCTCCTATTGACAAACTTATAAAATATACTTCTTTCGCACCAGCTTCTTTCAAAACTCGCGCGCATTCATCAATAGTACTTCCGGTTGTATAAATATCATCCACTAAAATAATCTTTTTATATTTTACTACATTTCCGATTATAATGAAAGCATTTTCGAGATTTTTCTTTCTAGTTTCTCTATTTACTTCCTTTTGTGGCTTTGTATCCTTGCTTCTATATAAAAGCTTTGTGTCAATAGGAATACTCGTCCTCACAGATAATTCTTTCGCAATCAATTCTGCCTGATTATATCCTCTCTTTTGATATTTCTTTTTCGATACAGGCACGGGGATAATTACATCAGGCTTCCAAGCTAATAAATATTCCCTGGAATGTATTGCCATTTTTTCTCCAAAAAATCTGCTATAAATCTTCATATCTTTATATTTAAAATCATATATACACTTTCTTATAACATCATTATAAGCAAACACCCCTAAGCCCATATCATAAATATGAACATACTTTTTACAATCACCACAATATTCTTTCTCTTCATCGTCCAGCTGTTTCCCACATTTCTTACAAATAGGTTCTCTTATATATTGCAATTCTTTCTCGCATTTTTTACACATTGATGCATAAATTCCCAATGTTTTTCCACATGCAGGGCATGTGTTTGGATACACGATGTTTATAACCCTCTCTAAAATATTATCTATAGTTCTTCATCCTTTCCACCACATAATTCAACAATTCTGTCAGATAATCCTGAATATCTTTTCTGTTCGTCACAGTTGCTTATCATCCCTTGAATCGTTCCCGACTGTCCAACAATAGTCACACATTTCTTTGCTCTGGTTACACATGTATATAATAGGTTTCGGTTCATAAGCACCGCCGGACCTGTAAGCGCCGGAAATACTATTGCCGGATATTCACTACCTTGCGACTTATGAATTGTTGCAGCATATGCAAGCTCCAGCTCATCCAACTGCTTAAACGGATACATCACGCATTTTCCATCGTCAAATTCAACTTCCAGATATTCGGCATAATTATTTACAAGAACAATTTTACCCATATCGCCATTGAACACTCCAAGTCCCTTTTCCACAGCAATTCCATGCAAACCTCTGATTTCCCATTCAAGTTGGTAATTATTCTTAATCTGCATTACCTTGTCGCCTTCTCTAAATATTCCACCACCTATTTCTTTCTCATTTTTGTTAGCCGATGGCGGATTGAGATTCTTTTGCAGAATAATATTTAAATTTTCAACACCAAGCACACCTTTTCTCATTGGTGTAAGTACTTGAACTTCCATTTTATTGCATCCTACATATTCCGGCAATTTATCTCTTACTAATTTGACCGTTGCTTCTATAACATCTGCCGCACTATATTTTCTGACAAACAAGAAATCTTTACTCTTGTTGTCCAATGTTATCTGCTCACCTTTGTTTATTTTATGAGCATTGATAACAATACTACTTTGATCTTCCTGTCTAAAAATTTTAGTCAGCATTACCACATTAAATCTTCCGGATTTGATAATATCTCTAAGAACATTACCCGCACCAACACTTGGCAGCTGGTCAACATCTCCCACAAGAACAAGTCTTGTTCCTACAGTTATGGCTTTAAGCAATGCATTCATCAAAAACATATCAACCATTGACATTTCATCAATGATAATTACATCTGTTTCCAAAGGATTTTCCTGATTTCTTTCAAACTGCATCAAACCTGAATCCGGCGAGCCATTAAGCTCTAATAACCTATGTATTGTCTGAGCCTCAAATCCTGTAGCTTCAGACATTCTCTTAGCCGCTCTTCCTGTAGGTGCAGCCAACAGTATTTCAAGCCCTTCCTTTTCAAACATCTTAATTAAAGTGTTAATAGTTGTAGTTTTACCGGTTCCCGGTCCACCGGTAATTACAGATATACCATTTCTCATAGATGCAACTATAGCATCTCTTTGCATCTTATCTAATTCTGTATTAGATTGCTTTTCAATAGTCTCAAGACGCTTCAATATTTTAGCTTCATCAATTTCTTCTTTAATATCTAAATCTATAAGCATTTTAGCATTAGCAAGTTCTGTATAATAGAAATTTGATGCATATACGTTCTGCTTGTCTTTCACTACTAATTTCTTCTCAAACACCAAATCTACAAGATATTTTTCGATATCTTCTATCTCTATTCCAAGCATATTTCCTGCATATCCCACAAGCTCTTCTTTGGGCAAATATGCATGTCCGCCTCCTGCTGCCTGTGATAAAACATACAAAATACAGCTCTTTATTCTAAAGTCTGAGTTCTTATCAATTCCTGCTTTCTCACCTATTTCATCAGCAATCTTGAAACCTATTCCGTTAATATCTTCCGCTAATTTATACGGATTTGTCTTAACCACCGTAAATGTTTCCAAACCATACTTGTTATATATCTTAATTGCAAGATTAAGGGAAATGCCAAATTGTTGCAAGAATATAAGTGCCTTTCTCATGTCCTTCTTCTCTTCAAGCTGTGTCGCAATCTCCATTGCCATTCTCACACTTATACCTTTAATTTCTGCTAATCTTTCAGGTTCTTCTTCTATAACCTTAAATGTATTTTCTTTAAATTTTGCTACAATTCTGTCTGCCATCTTAGGACCAATTCCTTTTATGGCACCCGAACCTAAATATCTAATAATAGCAATCTCATCCTCAGGCGCTTTTATATTGTAAGAACTAATCGCAACCTGATCTCCATAAGACGCATGCGCTGTCATATCTCCTTCAATTTCAATGTATTCACCCTCATTAATAAATTGAACAATACCTACACATGTATATTCTTCATTATCTTCCACGACAGTCATTACCGTATAACCATTATCTTCATTTCTATATACAATTCTCTCTACATATCCTTCAATCTTTACCATAACTCACCTACAAATCAACTGCATAATCGCAGTATAGTTTACTATTACAAAAAGAAAGACAGACTTCCAGAGAAGCCTGTCCCCTAAACATCTAATTAATCAATGCCATAATTTCTCTTCATTTGTTCATATAACATCTGCGCTAAACCAAGTCCACCATTCTGTTCTGTTGTGTTCTTGGCATATTCCTGTGTAAGTGTATCTCCAAACATCTCCATATAATCTGATGTAGAACCATCTTCACTTTCAGGAACCATTTTCTCCATCGCTTTGTACATCTGTTCTACAAAGTATGCCTCAAACTCTTTACATACCTCCATCAATTCATCTTCTGTGCTGGAAGAATTTGTGCTGTTAATAGAGTTCTGAAGCTTCTCCAAATCAGCTGTATTATTCGATGTATACATATCATAGTTGCTATATAAACCATCTAATGATATTGCCATACACTAGTCTCCTATCTTCTTAACTGATTTGCCTGCTGTAACATTTCATCAGCTGCCTGAATTGCCTTTGAGTTCATCTCATAAGCTCTCTGCGCTACAATCATGTTAACCATTTCATCAACAACCTGAACATTTGATGCTTCAACATAACCCTGTCTGATTTTCGACTTCTCAAGCTGTTCATTATCAGCTTCCATCAAAGCTTCTCCAGACGCATCTGTCACCTTAAATGTACTTCCTGAACCTCTCTCCAAACCGCCAGGATTCTGAAACTGAACAAGTCCAATCTGATAACCTATTGGCTGTGGATTATTCAACTCATCCGGATAACATACATTACCATCGGCATCAATTGTAATCTTACTTGTACTATATTCAGCATCAAGTTCTATCGGTGTTCCATATGTATCAAGTACCGGAAAACCTTCCGAACTACAAAGCATAACGCCACCGTTATTACCAAGAGACCAGTTAAAGGAACCATTTCTTGTGTATACTGTCTCTCCATTAGTATTCACTACTGCAAAAAAACCCTGTCCATCAATAGCGAAATCTGTTGCAAGGCCTGTATCTGTAAGCGAACCTTGTGTAAACTTCGAAGTTATTGATGAATTTCTTACACCAAGACCAACCTGTGCGCCAACCGGCTTTGTCTCTCCATTTGCACTTGTTGTCTTTGATTGTATTGTTTGATATAAAAGTGACTTGAACTGCGCTGATTCACTTTTATAACCAATTGTATTTACATTAGATAAATTATTTGCAATTACATCGACATTAGTCTGCTGTGATGTCATACCTGATGCCGCTGTCCATAATGCTCTCATCATATTAAATCACGACCTTCCCTAAACTATTATAACTTACCAACTTCATTAACAGCCTTCTGAAGCATCTCATCAGCCGATTGTAAAGCCTTCTGATTGCTTTCATAAGCTCTGGTAATAGTTATCATCTCAACCATCTCATTTACAGCATTAATATTTGAAGCCTCTAAATATCCCTGATGCATAACAGCGGAAGTATCTGTCTGCACAGCACCTTCTACTGTTTCATACATATTCTCACCATATTTCTTAAGGTAATCATAGTCTTCAAAATCTACTACCTGAATAGTGTCAATATACTGCTGATCAGCATAAATCTCACCTACTGCTGTAATGGCTACCTGTGTTGCATTAGTTGGTACAGTAATAATACCACCCGCGTCATTTAATACATAATCGCCATCTTTTGTACGCAAATTACCGTCTACATCTACTGTAAACTCACCGTCCCTGGTATATTTTGTGGATTCTACTCCACTTTTGTTTGTAAATGATATAGCGAAAAATCCATTTCCCTCAAGTGCTAAATCATATGTGTTTTCAGTCTGTCTAAAAGACCCCTGGCTGTAATCAGTGTAATTTTCCCCAATCTTAACACCAAGACTCATACTACCGATATTCTGTGTAATATAACCTGTTGTACGGTCATTAATCTTAACTGTAAGCATCTCGTCAAAAGCTCTGGCTGTTGCGCCCTCTCTCTTGTACGCATTAGTCGATGCATTAGCAAGATTGTTTGTAATGGTATCTAATCTCTTCTGCTGATTAACCATGCCAGTATAAGCTGTATACAGTCCTCTTACCATTTCGCTACCTATACCTTCTTTCTTCGGTAGGGCTTAGTCATTTAAAAACTCAACATACTTACCTGTACCAATAGCTACAGCTGTCATCGGATCTTCTGCTGTCATAGTATTGATACCTGTCTTTGCTTCAATGAGTTCTTCAAGTCCCTGTAATAAACA
>CAZESO010000024.1:0-16661 GCA_964515325.1 uncultured Roseburia sp.
TTGAAGCATGCCGTTTAGGTGTGCTTTTTGTTTTACATAAAATTGTTCTTAATATTCTGCAATAATAGCTAGTATATGTATAGAAATGGAGAATAGTATGAACAAATTTAAAAAGATTATGATGTCAGGTCACACACAGAGAAAAGAGTATTTGCACAAATTATATACCGATAGACAGGTGTATATAAGCTCGGTAAGAAGTTCGGCACAGCCTGTTGAAGATGAAAAGGTATTTTATTATAGGGATATACATTTTAGATTTGAAGGAACCGGATATAGAACAATGGAAAAGATGGTAATTTATGTGTATGTTCCTGAGAGTATGGTGGATGTAGGCGAAATGGTAGCAAAGTGTGATACGGCTTATGAGGATTTCTTATTGAGGACAATATCTGAACCATTAAATAAATTGTCAGGTGAATATGCTAATGACCATAAAAGTTCAAGAGAAAAACCAGAATTTTCAGTACAGTCAGTAAATTCAGTAATACAGAAAAGAAATGGTTGTATGTATATGGAAGAAGACAAGGTATTCAGAATTAGAATTCATTTTACGGCACCACTTATTAATGGAACGAATCTTAATGGGAAAAGTGCATTTAAATCAATAAGAGAAATATTAGAGTTGATTTGTAATAAGTTGAATGCAATAGATAAAGCAGAGCTAAAAGAACATATTCGACTATATACATATCAAATTGAAATTAGAAAATATTTAAAGCTCAATGATTATGTGGCATTTGTAGGTGATGGAAGTGTATTGCCAAGAAAGGGTGAATCTGATGAACCTATGGAAAACGCAATTCCTTTTAAATCACCAAAGGAGCAACAGATTGAAATAAAAATGTCTGATGGAACAATATTAACCGGGATGGGAATAAAAACAGGAATAACAGTAATTACCGGAGGGGGATATTCAGGAAAAAGTACATTATTGAATAGTTTGGAAATGGGCATTTATAATCATGTAAAAGGTGATGGCAGGGAATATGTTATTACAGAAAATTCAGCGTGTAAGATATATGCAGAAGATGGAAGATATATTAAAGAAACAAATATTTCACCATTCTTTTTGTATATGCCGGGCAATGTTGATGTAACAAGATTTTCAACAGATAGGGCAAGTGGAAGTGTGTCACAGGCATCAGGAATAATAGAAGCTATATATGGTAAGAGTAAGCTACTTATGATAGATGAGGATACAAGTGCTACTAATTTTATGATTAGAGACAAGAATATGAGATTTCTTGTGAAAAATGAGCCGATTATACCATTTACAGATAGAATAAGTGAAATAAATGATATGGGGATATCAACAATCCTTGTAATAGGTGGTTCGAGTGAGTATTTAAGATATGCAGATACAGTAATACTTATGGAGGATTATGTAGTTAAGGACAGAACTAAATATGTTCAGGAGAATATAAAACTTGAATTGTTGGATGTAACAGGTGATAGAATGTCTGACAAAAAGTATTCATGGACAAATGAGAAATATTTTATATCGGATTTACCTAAAAAAGAATTTTTCTATAGTGAATGTGTACAAATAGAAAATGCAAGATATATAAAGATAGATGATTATGTATCTGATATAACTAAGATAACATCAATTATATCTGATGAGCAGATAAATAGTTTGACATATTTGCTTGAAAAAATATTAGCTGATGAAAATGAAAATGCTGATTTGTTAAAAAGATGTAATGATGTAGTGGAAAGGTTATTTAATGTCACGAAAGAAACAACACTTTCTAATTCTCACAAATATGAATTATGGTTAGAGGATGTGAGAGAAGTGGATTTACTTACGACAGTATGTAGAATGAGGTCAAAGAAAAAGTAAATTGAAGAAGCCGTGTGTTTGTAGTATAATTTTACCAATTAATGGAGGTGTGATACATGATAGTACATCCAATTGAGCCAGTTCATAATAATGTGATGAAAAACAAAAGACTAAAATATATTATAGCAACAATAATACTTCTAATTATAGAGATATTAATAGCTATATTTGTACATGATAATTTTATAAGACCATACATCGGAGATGTCTTGGTTGTAATTGTAATGTATACATTTGTTAGGATTTTTGTACCTGACAAGTGTAGATTGTTACCAGTGTTTATATTTGTTTTTTCGATGCTTGTAGAGTTTTTACAATTGATTAATATTGTAGAAATATTGGGCTTGAATAAGGATGGATTTCTTGGAATATTGATTGGTTCAACATTTGATATTAAAGATATTATTTGCTATGGAGTGGGCTGTGTAATAGTTGGTGTATATGACAGTAGGCTATTTAAGGATTAATACTTTTTTCGCTGTACATTTTCGAATTTAGAGTATATAATGTCTTCTTGTGAATTCAAAAACAAAGGAGAAAATTATGTTTAACCCTATTATAAAAGATATGCCAAAAATCTTACACGGAGGAGATTATAATCCGGACCAGTGGCTTGATATGCCGGAGGTGTTAAAAGAAGATGTACGATTAATGAAATTGGCAAATGTTAATATAGTTACAGTTGGTGTGTTTGCGTGGAAGGCTCTGGAACCAGAAGAAAATGTATATACATTTGAATGGTTGGATGAGCTTTTTGACAGAATGGAAGCAGCAGATATAGGAATATTTTTGGCAACACCATCAGGTGCAAGACCAGCATGGATGGATGAAAAATATCCTGAAGTCTTAAGAGTAAACAGTAATAGAGTGCGTAACCTTCATGGTGGCAGACATAATCATTGTTATACATCGCCTTATTATCGAGAAAAGACTGCTAAGATGAACAGAATGTTGGCAGAGAGATATGGTAAGAGAAAAGCATTAAAGCTTTGGCACATATCTAATGAATATGGTGGAGAATGTCATTGTGAGCTTTGTCAAAATGAGTTTAGAAACTGGCTTAGTGAAAGATATGATAATGACATTAAGAAATTAAATCATAAATGGTGGACAAGATTTTGGAGCCATGAATTTAGTAGCTTTGATGAAATTGAATCACCATGTCCACATGGAGAAATGGAAGTTCATGGATTAAATATTGACTGGATGAGATTTGTTACATATCAGACAACAGAGTTTATGAAAAATGAAATTGCACCACTTAAAGAGATTACTCCTGATATTCCGGTGACAACAAACTTTATGGGAACATACACAGGTTTTGACCAGTGGCATATGTCTAAATATCTTGATGTTGTATCATGGGATTCTTATCCATGTTGGCATAATGATTATGAAAGCTTTGCAGATACAGCAGCAAATGTTGGATTTATACAGGATATAAACCGTTCATTAAAGAAGAAACCATTTTTATTAATGGAAAGTACACCAAGTCTTGTAAACTGGCAGAAGGTTTGTAAGTTGAAAAAGCCGGGTGTAAATGAACTTTCATCTATTCAGGCTGTGGCGCATGGGTCAGACAGTGTTCAGTATTTCCAATGGAGAAAGGGCAGAGGAGCTAGTGAAAAGTTTCATGGTGCTGTTGTAGACCATTATGGTAAAGAGGATACAAGAATATTTAGAGAAGTAAGTGAGCTTGGAGCTAACCTTGCAAAACTTGATGAGATTGTTGGAACATATACAAAATCAGAGGTTGCATTAATCTATGATTGGGAAAATCGTTGGGCTGTTGATAATATCCAGGGACTTAATGAAAGAAGAGATTATGAAGGTACTTGTAAGAAGCATTACAGAGCATTCTGGAATATGGGTATCAATGTAGATGTTAATAATATGGAGCAGGATTTATCTTCGTATAAGCTTGTGGTAGCGCCGATGCTTTATATGTTAAAGCCGGGTGTGGCTGGTGCTCTTAAAAAGTATGTTGCAGATGGTGGTAATTTAGTGCTTACATATGTGACAGGATATGTTGATGAAACTGATTTATGCTTTATGGGTGGATTCCCGGGAGATGGACTTATGGAGGTTGCCGGAGTTCGTGCTGAAGAAATTGATGCATTATTTGAAAGTGATAGAAATAGTGTATGCATATCAGGTAAATATGCTGATACATTTTCAAAGAAAGTATATGAATGTAAGGATTTGTGTGAGCTTATATATCCAAATGAAGATACAGAAGTGCTTGCTACATATGGAGATGATTTCTATGAAGGAATGGCAGCAGTTACTAAACATAATTATGGTAAAGGTGCTTGCTATTATGTGGCTACAAGAACAGAAGATGAGTTTTTGCAGGAATTCTATGAGATGCTGGCAGCAGAGGTTGGTTTGGAAAAGCCACCTGTAAAAGAAATTCCAGAGGGCGTTTCAATCACTAAGAGAAGCAGTGATGACAAGGATTATTATTTCATTATGAATTATAGTGAAAAGGAAGTAGAATTAAAGCTTAATAATGGTGCCATATCAAGAAACGCAGTGGATATATTAAGCGGTGAAAATGTAGAACATACTATTCAAATTAAAAAGTATGGATATAAGGTTATAAGTGTAGAAAAATAGGGAGAAAGATAATGGAGATAGGCAATATTATTCTTTATTTTGCATATGCAGCCATATTTTTGTATATTGCAATAATGTTACAGATAGTTATCCATGAAGGTGGACATTTGATATTTGGCTTGATGTCAGGATATAAATTTTCGTCATTTAGAGTTGGAAGTTTTATGTTAAAAAAAGAAGATAAGAAGCTGGTATTAAAAAGATTTACACTTGCAGGAACAGGTGGTCAATGTATAATGGCGCCACCTGAACTTGTAGATGGCAAAATGCCATATTTTTGGTATAACATAGGTGGTGCACTTTGTAATATTGTAATATCTGTTATAACAGCTGTATTAATGGTTACTACAAAGGATATTAAAGCTTTATCATTATTCTTTCTTTTAATGACAGTGATAGGATTATTCTTTGGCTTGACTAATGGAATACCTATGAATATGGGTGAGTTAGATAATGATGCTATGAATATTATTTCGCTGTCAAAGGATAAGTTTGCCGTTAAGGCAATGTGGATTCAGCTTAAATTAAATGACTACGCATGTAAAAATATTAATTTAAAGGATGCCCCTTCTGAATTGTTTGAATTGCCGGAAAATGCAAATATGAAAAATGCATTGATAGCATCTGTTGCTGTGTATAAATGTAACCGATTGATGGCAGAAAGAAAGTTTGATGAAACAGTAGAAAAAATAAACAAACTTTTATCAAGCGATGCAAATGTTCCGGGAATATACAGAGTTTTACTTAATATGGACAGAGCATATTGCGAGATGATTGGTGAAAACAGAAGAGAATTAACTGACAAGTATATTGGTAAAACAGAAAAAGATGTAATGAATGCAATGAAAAATATGCCACAGATTATCAGATTTCAGTATACATATTCATTGTTTGTTGAAAGTGATGTAAAAAAAGCAGAGGAGTACAGACTGCAGATGGAAACAGTGAAAAAGCATTATCCTTATACTGCTGATGTTGAAGATGAAATTGATTTAATCAATATTGCAGAGGGAAAATATAAACATAAGAAAACAGAAAATATCAATTAATAAGCAGAAACCATCATTGAATAGTGATGGTTTCTGTTTTAATATTTACACATGATTTTTAGGAGGTATTTACTGATGAATGGTAAAAACAGTATTGAATTAGATAAAATAACCCTTGGTGTATGTTATTATCCTGAACATTGGGATGAATCATTGTGGGAAGATGATTTGGCTCGAATGAAGGAATGTGGCATTGAGGTTATAAGAATAGCCGAATTTGCATGGAATAAATTCGAACCTGAAGAAGGTAAGTATACATTTGAATTCTTTGATAAATTCATGGATTTAACAGTAGCAAAAGATATGAAGGTGATTTTTTGTACGCCAACAGCTACAGCGCCGATATGGCTTACAGAGAAGTATCCGGAGGTGTTAAATGCTGATATTGATGGTAATGTATACTATCATGGAACCAGAAGACATAATAACTTGAATTCTAAGGTGTATAGGGAGTTTTCAGCTAAAATTACAGAAAAGTTAGCAGAGCATTACAGTAAGTATGACAATATTATTGGTTGGCAGTTAGATAATGAGATTAACTGCGAAAATGATTTGTATTATTCTGAAAGTGACCATAAGGCCTTTAGAGAATATATGAAGAATAAGTTTGAAACACTTGAAAATCTTAATGCTAAGATGGGTACTGTATTCTGGAATCAGACTTATACTGATTGGGAACAGGTACATTTAGCAAGAAGAACTAATACATATGGACAGACTAATCCACATATGCAGCTTGAGGAAAAGAGATTTATATCCGAATCAGCTATAAGCTTCTTTAAATTGCAGGCTGATATTATCAGAAAATACACAAGAGAAGACCAGTTTATCACAACGAATGGTTTGTTCAGACATATTGATTATCACAAGCTTGTTGGAGAAGTATTAGATTTTATAACATTTGATAATTATCCTGCATTTGCATTTGAGCCATTTATAGTTCCTGAGAATACAAATGGTCTTAAAGACAGAAATTCTTCATTTAATCTGACAAGAACAAGAAGTATTTCTAGTAACTATGGTATTATGGAACAGCAGAGTGGAGCAGGTGGATGGAATTGTCGTATGCTTCAGCCGATGCCAAAGCCGGGACAGATGAGGCTTTGGACAATGCAAAGTATTGCTCATGGTGGTGACTTTATCAGTTATTTCAGATGGAGAACTGCTACATTTGGAACTGAGATTTACTGGCATGGATTAAATGATTATTCTAACAAGGAGAATCGTAGAATACGAGAATTGAAGGATACTTATAAGGATATTCAGAAGATAAAGGATATTGCAGGTTCAAAGTTTTTGGCAGAGGTTTCTATCATTATGGATTATGATAATGACTGGGACGGTGAAAATGATATTTGGCATGGTGAGGCTGACTATAAGAGTAAGGATGCATGGTTCTGTGCATTGCAGGAGGCTCATATTCCATTTGATTTCACCTATATAAATGATGAAACAAAGGCTGAAAGCCTTGCAAAATATAAGGTTCTCATATATCCACATGCAACAATTTTTACTAAAAAACGCACAGATATGTTAAAGGAATACATATCAAAAGGCGGAACTGTAGTATTTGGTGCAAGAACGGGTTATAAAGATATAACAGGTCAATGTTATATGATGATGATGCCTGGATATGCAGGAGAGCTTTGTGGTTGTGAAGTAGAGGAATATACACCTCTTTCACAGTTTGATGCTACAGAATACATTGTTATTGATGGTAAAAAAGCTGTTGCGCCTGTTTTCAATGATGCATTAAGAGTTACTGATGGTGAGGCGGTAGGATATTTTGAGAATAATTTTTATGATGGTATGCCGGCTGTTGTCAGAAAGAAAATTGGTGAAGGATATGGATATTACGTAGGAAGCGTATTTTCAAAAGAACTTGCCAATATAATGATAGATTATTTGAAATTACATACACCTGATAAACTTTCGGATATTATAAAAATTGCTGCTGATTTGGAAGTGACAATCAGGCAGAAAGGTGATGAAAAGTTTGTATTTATATTGAATTTTGATAAAGAGGCATCAACGGTTACATTATGTGAAGAAATGTTGGATATGCTTAAAAGTACAAGAGTTAAAGGTGAAGTAAAAGTTGCCGGCTATGATGTACTTATACTTAAGCTTTGTTAATTTTTACAAAGATAAGAGATATTAATGTTGCAAATTGTGAATCTTGTATATTCATAATGCGAAAGTTATAGAAAAACGAAATATATAATATAAAAAGCTGGAAAATAAAGGTTAATGATAAGATTGATGTTATCATTAATCTTTGTTTGATATATTAGACATTATAAAAACTGAGGCATATAATAGCTAATGAAAAAAGTGTTAGTAATACACTTAAGATTATAAAAAAAGGTGGTATACAATATGTCAGAAATAATGGAAACCGTAATGTTAATATGCTTTGGATGCTCATGGCCTCTTTCTATCGTAAAGAATTGGAAGGCGAAATCATGTAAGGGAATGAGTCTGTCATTTACATTAATGATAATAACAGGATATATTGCAGGTATTACTGCAAAAGTGTTATCAGGAAATTTCACTTATGTTTTGGCCGCTTATATTATAAATTTATTAATGGTAAGTCTTAATGTTGTAATATATTTTTACAATAAGAGTCTTGATGAAAAGAGATTGAGCTGTAGTTAATGCTACAGCTCAAATTTTATATAATCAGGTATAAATCACTTTGCTCGATTATCTTCAAAATATTCAGTTAAAAAGTTAAAGAAATCTATAACCTGTGAATTATCTGTTTTATTGTTTTGATACGAAACAATTATGTCTCGTTGACATACAGGTGTCTTTATTGGAAGTAATGTTACATCCGGTGAATCCAAGACTCCCCATGAGAATTGCGGCCAAAAGCCAATTCCCATATTAGCTGCAATGCAGTTTTTTACTGAGGTTGGATTATCACTTTGGAATATTATATTAGGTTTAAATCCGGCAAAACCACAATAATTATCACAAATCAAACCTAGGCTTGTGGCAGTTCCAAGACTTATAAAATCCTGTTTCTTTAAATCTGCAAGATTTATGCTGTTTTTCTTTGCAAAAGGTGAAGAATTTGGTACTGCCATATATAACTTTTCAGTGCAGACATAAGTAGTAGCTGCTTCATCCGTAGAGCGGTGATAGTAAGGTTTTGTTGTGATAGTTACATCAAAGTCTTTGGAATCATCCTCCTTATATATACGAAAATGTATGTGTTCGTTTCTTTTCTTATATTCGATAATTGCCTGGGTAGTAAGATAAGATGCAGCCAAAAGATTTATTCTTATTGTATTGTTTTCTTTCTTTGACATTTCATTTATTTCAGTACCTAAATTATCTATAGTTTCTATAAATGGACTTATCTTTTTATAAACAAATTTTCCGTATTCAGTCAGCTTAATATTTCGTCCACTTGCAGTAAGAAGAGGAACACCAAGTTCTTTTTCAAGACGCTTGATTGCTTGTGTTAATGCAGGCTGAGCTATGTGCAACTCTTTAGCTGTATTAGTTATGTGCAAATTCTTAGCGACTGCACAAAAGTATATTAATTGTGTTAATTCCATAATATCATAATCCTCCTAAAATACAAAAAAATAATAAGTTATATCATATGGAAAATACTATAATCATAATATTACACTGATATATAAAATTGTAAAGAAAAAGATTGTTAAATTTAGTTATTTTTATAGATATTTTTGTTGTTTTTATGTATAATGTTTTTATTGATTTTGTTATGTGATAAAGGAGATATTATGGGAAAAATATTGGATATAGACAAAACTATAGCTTCTATGAGTCTTGATGAAAAGCTTAGTATATTGACTGGTCGTGATGCGTGGAGCACGGTGCCTGTTGAAAGACTTGGTATTGATAGTGTTACTGTGTCTGACGGACCACATGGACTTAGAAAAGTGAAACAGGAGAAACCACAATTATTGCAATATGAGGCAGTGGCTTTTCCTACATATTCAGCACTTGCGGCTACTTGGAATACTGAGCTTGCTTACAAGATGGGTAAGGCTATTGCAGGAGAATGTATTGAACATAATGTTGATATTATTTTAGGACCGGGTACAAATATGAAGAGAACACCACAATGTGGAAGAAACTTTGAGTATTTGTCAGAAGACCCTTATCTCGCAGGTAAGTTTGCTGCAAAGATAATCAAAGGTGTCCAATCAAGAGGTATTGGTACATCATTAAAGCATTTTGCACTTAATAATCAGGAAGCTGACAGATTTCATATTAGTAGTGAAGTGGATGACAGAACATTAAGAGAGATTTATTTGCCGGCGTTTGAAGAGGCTGTTAAGAGAGCGAAACCATATACAGTTATGTGTGCGTATAATAAGTATAATGGAATTCATTGTAGTAGAAATAAAAGATTGTTGGATGATATACTAAGAAAAGAATGGGGTTTTGATGGTATGGTGATCTCGGATTGGGATTCTGTCCATGACAGAACAGAGAGTTTGCGAGCTTCGCTAGAGCTTGAGATGCCGTTTTCACCATATAGTAAGAGCAAACTGAAAGCAGATTATGATAATGGTATGTTGTCAATGGAAGAAGTGGACAGAGGTGTAAGAGGTGTGCTTAATCTTGTTAATAAGGTGAGCGAGACTTACAATCTAAGAACATCATATGTTGATGATACAGATATAAGATTTGCCGTGTCAGAAGAAATAGCCAGAGAAGCCATTACTTTGCTTAAAAATGAAGATTTTATATTACCTGTTACTAATGCTAAGTATAAGAAAATAGCAGTAATTGGTGGATTTGCTAAAAAGCCGGTTATTCAGGGTGGTGGAAGTGCGCATGTTACTCCTGTCAAAGTTATATCTCCATATGATGGAATTATGAAGATTGCTACAGAAGAGAATATTGAAGTAGACTACGGAAGAGCCTACAATCCGGACAATTGGTCATATATTAATGATATTTTCGATGGTAATGAATCTATTACTATTGCATCGATGACCGATATGGTTCTGCTTTTTGTTGGTGAAAATGAAAAGGTTGAAACAGAAGGTGTTGATAGACCGGGAATACGTCTTCATACGGAAATGGAGAGATTTATTAATGAGATTGCAAAGGTTAATGATAATGTAGTTGTTATATTACAAACTGGCTCTGCAATAGATGTTTCGGCATTTGAGAAAAATGTAAAAGGTATTGTATGGCAGGGATACCTTGGAGGTGGCTGTGGTAATGCCATAGCAGAAGTTTTATTTGGAAAGATTAGCCCAAGTGGTAAGCTTGCGGAAACATTTCCAATGTGTATAGAGGATACTCCAACATATGATGAAACAGGAGAGATGTATCCGGGAAATGGTTTAACAGCATGGTATAAAGAAGGATTAATGATAGGATACAGGCATTATGATAAATATAATAAAGATGTAATGTATCCGTTCGGACATGGCTTGTCATATGGCAATTTTGTTTATACCGATTTAAAAGTTGAAATGTTGGATGTTATAGAGAAAACTCCTTTAAGTGAAACATATGATGAAAATGGTAGATTAAGGGATACATTTAATGTTGGAATTACCTTTAAATTAAAGAATGTTGGCTTTATGACAGCTAAAGAGACTGTTCAGGTATATGTCAGGGATGTTGTGTCAAACGTGCTTAGACCGGAGAAAGAGCTGAAAGGATTCACAAAGGTTGAATTGAAACAGGGCGAAGAGAGAGTTGTTAGAATAGTTCTTGGAAATAGAGCATTTGCATATTATTCAACAGTTATCAATAATTGGATGATAGAGAAGGGCGCATTTGATATAATGGTCGGCTCATCTTCGAGAAACATAATTTTGAAAGAAAGAATAGTTATAGACTAGAGATAATGGAGGATTAGTAATATGAAATTTGAAAATACAACAATGACATTTCCTACGGAGCCACCAAAGCCTATTGCTAAGCCAATAAAAGGTGAGGAGATTCATCCAAATAGTTTATGGTTCTTACATGATCCGGCTATTTTTAAGGATCCTGTTACACAGAAGTATTATGTGTATTGTACACATAAAGTAGCCAAGAAGTCAGATGATTTGATTACATGGGAACCTGTTATGGGGTTTATTGATAAACCGTCTGCTGATTCGGTGGAACATGTAGGAGGAGAACATATTTGGGCACCGGATATCGTTAAAGTGGGCAATGAATATAGATTGTATTGTTCTAATTCAAGTTTTGGTGTAAGACAGTCAGCCATATTTCTTGCTGTATCTGATAAGCCGGAAGGTCCTTTTGAACCGAAGGGGATTGTGGTGAAGACCAGTGAACCAGATTCGCCAGTTAATGCCATTGATGCAAATATCGTAGAAGATGTAAGAAATGGTAAGCAATATATGGTATATGGTTCATTTTGGGGTGGAATCAGAATTTTAGAGTTGGATAAGGAAACAGGTTTTGCAAAAGAGGAAGGTCTAGGTAAAAGTATAGCTTGTAGGCCTCATTATACAAGCGCGGCTATTGAAGGGCCATATATCGTATATAATGAGGAGACGGATTATTATTATCTGTTTGTTTCATATGGTTCATTAAGTTCGGATTATAATATAAGGGTTGGACGAAGTAAGGATGTGTTAGGACCATATGTTGATCCTAATGGCAGAGAAATGACAGACATGGAGGATTATGATAACGAAGTAGGACTTATGATTGCGTGTGGATATCATTTTGATGATTGTCAGGCATATATGGGACCGGGGCATAATTCGGTACTACATGATGATGATGGAAGATGGTATATGGTATGTCATATAAGACCACATAATTTTAAATATGGAGAAATTTCTAAAATGCACATATATCAGATGTATTGGACTCCTGATGGATGGCCGGTAATTTCACCACAAGTTTATGCAGGAGAAAAAATACAGAAGGTAGACATAAATCTTGTATATGGTAAATATGAAAGAATTAAGATGATTAAAACAACACCTCAAGGAGTTTTAAATTCATTTCCGATGACCTTGTCTGAGGATGGAAAGATGCAGATGAGTCTTACTCGTGGAACATGGAAGATGTTGGATGAGAATACAATGTCAATTACTTATGGTAAAACTGAAGAAATAGTAAAGCTTGCTCCTGCGTGGGATTGGGACAAAAACGAACCAACGCTTATATTTACAGGTAAAGATGAAAAAGGCATTTGTGTATTTGGTAAAAGAGTTTAAAAACAGTTGTTTACAAAAGGCAAAAAAGTTATTATAATGTACTAGTGAAAAATTCGAAATGGAGAATAGTATGGATACTCATGGATACACAAGAAGAGATCATAGACAGCGTAAAAGACGATCACGAAGAGGAAATGAACTCTTATTAGATAGATTATTAAAGATATTTTTTTATATACTGGTAGTTTTAATAGCGATTATTGTAATTAAGGTAGTGTTTTTTAGCGGTAAAGAAGAGAATAAAACTCAAAATACCGATAATAAAGTAAATACAAATAGTGCACAAATGACAGATAAAGATAATGCAAGTGGAAGTGATACTTCTACCAGTGGAACCGGTACGGAAGATAATACGGAAGATACTACAGGAGAAGAAGAGACTACAGGAGAAAATGAAACAGAAGAACCAACAGATGAAAATGGAGATTATATACCACAAGGTGATTATACTTTGTTCAATAATTCTGCATTTGTAGGTGATTCTCGAATAGGAGGTCTATATCTTAGTTCGCAGCTTACAACATCAACATTTTATTACAATGTAGGTGGAAATGTTAGCAGTGCTGTTGAGGGAGCCGGTATTACTCTTGATGATGGAACAGAGGGTTCTGTTATTGATGCATTGAAACAGAAACAATTTGATAATATTTTCTTGCAGTATGGAGTTAATGAATGGGGCTGGTCAACAGATGGTTTTATTCAAAAGTATGAGGATTTAATAAATGAAATCAAGGCAGTTCAGCCTGATGCAAAGATTTATGTTATGTCTATCATTCCTGTAACAGACGAATACGCAGAGGAAAGATCAGAGGAAGCTATGAATGTAAATCAAAAGCTTGATGAGATGGATGCACAGGTTAAAGCTATGACTGAGCGATTAGGAGTAACTTACATCAATGTTGTTGAAGGAGTTACAGGTGGCGAAAGAGTTTTGACAAATGATATGAGTAGTGATGGATATCATTTGAATCGAGCAGAAAATTTGAAACTATTAGATTACATTTGTGAGAAAATTAAATAAATTTGGAGGATTAACATGAAAAGATTATTAAGTTTATTAGCATGTGTAGGTTTATCTATGATGTTGTTTGTGGCATGTGGAGATAAAGAAAAAGAAACAGAGACAAATAAGAAAAGCGAAGAGGTAAATAAGGAAGTAACAATTGATATTGCGGCTACAGCAGATGCCTTATTGACTGATGTTGAATTTGTTGATGAAATGTCAGTAATTGACCAAATTGATTTTTTTGTAGCATTGTTTTCGATTGAAGCCGATGATGTACAGGAACAAAAGACATATACAAGTACAGGTGCAACTGCTGAAATGCTTTCAGCAGTGAAATGTAAAGATGCTGATGCGGCTAAGAGAGTAAAGGAAGCATTTGAGGCATATACAAAAGATTTAAGTGGTCAATATGCAGACTATAAGCCGGAAGAATGTGAGAAATTAGATAATCCTGTTATTAAGGTTTATGATGAATATGTAATTATCTGTGTTTCAGATGACAATGACACAGCGACAAAGACAATTGAAGGACAGGTGAAGTAATGGTATTTAGTAGTTTTGTATTCTTGCTTATATTTTTGCCATTAGTACTATTGGTGTATAATATAGTGCCAAAGAAAGCAAAAAACTATGTGCTATTAGTATTTAGTCTTGTATTTTACGCATGGGGAGAACATTTATATGTTTTCCTCATGATTGCGTCTATATTAATTGCATATTTTGCCGGATTATTTGTGCATAAATATTTACAAAGTAATAAAGTGAAAGTGGCGAAGACAATAACAATAATATCTACAGTATTTTATGTAGGTATGTTGTTATTTTTTAAAGTTGCATATAAATTTGAATGGTTACCACTTCCTATAGGTGTATCCTTTTTTACATTTCAGATTATGTCCTATGTAATAGATGTATATAGAAAAGATACAAAAGTGCAGAGAAATCCGTTTTATCTTGGGACATATGTAGCTTTGTTCCCACAGCTTATAGCCGGTCCTATTGTCAGATATCAGACAGTAGCTGAGGATATGGAAGGAAGAACTGAAAGTGTAGATAAGTTTGCAGAAGGCATTAACAGATTTATTATTGGTCTTGGTAAAAAAGTTCTGCTTGCTAATAATATCGGTTTTGTATTTAATCAGGTTCAGGCTATGGATTATGCAGATATTTCAGTGGCTACAGCATGGATTAGTGCCTTGGCGTATGGCTTCCAGATATATTTTGATTTTTCGGGATATTCCGATATGGCTATAGGTCTTGGTAAAATGTTTGGATTTCAATTCCTCGAAAACTTCAACTATCCATATATTTCAAAGAGTATTACTGAATTTTGGAGAAGATGGCATATATCTCTTAGTACATGGTTTAGAGATTATGTATATATTCCTCTTGGAGGTAATAGATGCTCAAAAGGAAGACAATTCTTTAATATGTTTATAGTGTGGGCTCTTACAGGATTATGGCATGGATTTGGATGGAATTTCATAGCATGGGGACTGTTCTATTTTGTGCTATTAGTTATGGAAAAAACATTTTTACTTAAATGGTTGGAGAAGATACCAAAGGTGTTCCAACATATATATGCATTGTTCCTTGTTAACTTTGGATGGGTACTGTTCTCTATAGAAGATTCAAAGAAGCTAGTGGAATATATAAAGATAATGTTTGGATTTGGTGGTGCAAAGCTTGTTGACGAAACTGCTGTTTATTATTTTGCAGGTTATGGCGTGCTTTTTGTTATAGGAGCAATTGCATCAACACCAATACTTACAAGTGTTAAGACAGCGTTAATGAATTCAAAGGTAAATGGAAAAGTAAAAACTGCAATACAGGAAGTTATTGTTCCGGTGGCAATATGGCTGGTACTTATTGTTTCAATTGCATATCTTGCAGGTGAAAGCTTTAATCCGTTTTTATACTTTAGATTCTAGTGTAAGGAGAAAAATAATGGGTAAAAAGATAACTATCTTTTTGTTTTTGGCTACAATATTTGTATTATCTGCAGTAACATTTTTAGCTAAGGACAGAGAGTTTTCTGAAATGGAAAATAGAACATTAAGTGCTAAACCTGAGTTTACAACAGAAAAGTTATTATCTGGTGAATTTGCGAACAGCCTTGAAACATATCTTTCGGATCAGCTTTTCCTCAAGGATTATTTTGTTATGTTGAAAAATAGTTCTGACTTAGCAACAGGAAAAGATAAATTAGGTAATGTATATTATACAGCTGGAAGATATATCAGAAATTTTGAAGAAGATGAAGCACAGATTAATAAAAATATGCTATTTATCAATAATTGGATAGAGAAGAATGGTATAGCTGAGGATAAGGTTTCATTTGTACTTGCACCAACAGCATCATATATGTATTATGATAATCTTCCAAGTAGTAATATAAGTGACAAAGAAGATAATACTTTCTCATTGGTTGAGAGTCAGTTTAAAGGTAAGTTTATATCTTTAAAGGAAGCAGTAGGAGATAAATCAAATGCTCATTGGGTATATTACAGAACTGACCACCATTGGACTATGGAAGGTGCTTATTATGGTTACGAAGAAGTAATGAGTCAATTAGGTAAGGATGCTGTATTACTTGAAGATTTTGAAAAAATTGATGTTAAAGATAAATTTTTAGGTTCACTATATTCACAGGCGCCATTATTAGGTGTTGATGGTGAAGAAATTTGTTTTTATGATTATAAGGATTTGGATTACACAATCACATATGAAGCTGATGGTTTGGTTAGAACATCATTCTTAGTTGAGGAGAATTTTACAGTAAAGGATAAGTATACAGCATTGTTTGGTGGTAATTATGGAAGAATTACAATTATAAACAATGATAATCCGGACGGAGAAAAATTAATTATATTTAAGGATTCATATGCTAACAGCTTAATTCCATATTTAATTTCGCATTATAGTGTTATAGAAGTAATTGATCTTAG
>CAZESO010000025.1:0-8018 GCA_964515325.1 uncultured Roseburia sp.
TTTTTCAGAATTTCGCACTTATTGACAACAAAACAGTCCGTCAGAATCTTGAGATTATCAAGAAGAAAAACAGAAGCGGTATTACAGTAGAGCAAGCTTTGGAGAGAGTGGGACTTAGTGGTAAGATTGATGAAAAGGTGTACAAATTGTCAGGTGGCGAACAGCAGAGAGTTGCTCTTGCAAGACTTATGATAAAGTCCTGTAAGCTTATACTGGCAGATGAACCAACTGGTTCGCTTGATAAGGATAATGCAAAGAAAGTAATGGAGATACTTAAGGGTCTTAACAACGATGGAAAAACCATTGTTATGGTAACACATGCAGAAGAGTATCACAATTATGGAACACAATTGGTTGAATTGAAAAGTGAAAAATAGTTATATCCACTCTTGAATATTGAAAAATATGGTAGTATACTAGAGAGAAATTGAGTTTATGATTTATGCTCACTATGAAAGGAAGTTGGTTCTAATGGAAAAGAAGAATATTGATTGGGCAAACCTAGGATTTGGTTATATGCCAACAGATAAGAGATTCGTAGCAAATTTTAAGGATGGTGCATGGGATAATGGAGCATTAACAGAAGATGCAACTATCAATATGAGCGAATGTGCAGGTGTTTTACAGTATTGTCAGTCATGCTTTGAAGGTATGAAGGCATATACAACAGAGGACGGAAGAACAGTTGTGTTCAGACCTGATTTAAATGCAGCTCGTATGGCAGATTCATGTAAGAGACTTGAAATGCCTGTATTCCCAGAGGACAAGTTCGTTGAAGCAGTTGCACAGACTGTAAAGGCAAATGAAGCTTTCGTTCCACCTTATGGTTCTGGTGCTACATTATATATTAGACCATTTATGTTCGGTATTGGACCTGTTATTGGTGTTAAGCCGGCAACAGAATATCAGTTCAGAGTATTTACAACTCCTGTAGGACCATACTTCAAGGGCGGTGTTAAGTCGTTAACACTTAAGATTAGTGATTTTGATAGAGCAGCACCACACGGAACAGGTGATATCAAGGCTGGTCTCAACTATGCAATGAGCTTACATCCAATTGTACAGGCTCATGCAGAAGGTTATGATGAAAATATGTACCTTGATGCAGCTACAAGAACAAAGGTAGAAGAAACAGGCGGTGCAAACTTCCTCTTCATCACAAAGGATGGCAAGGTTGTTACACCTAAGTCTCCAACAATTCTTCCTTCAATCACAAGACGCTCGCTTATGTATGTTGCTAAAGAATATCTTGGACTTGAAGTTGAGGAGAGAGAAATCTACAAGGAAGAACTTTCTGAATTTGTTGAATGTGGATTATGTGGTACAGCAGCAGTTATATCGCCGGTAGGTAAGGTTGTAGACCACGGCAAGGAAATTGTATTTGCTAATAGTGCTACAGAGATGGGACCAATCACAAAGAAATTATATGATACACTTACAGGTATCCAGATGGGCAGAATTGAAGCTCCGGAAGGATGGATTTACGAAATTAAATAAGTTGGATAATGTTAAGGAGCAGATTGAAAAATCTGCTCTTTTTTAGTATAATAGACATTAGTTTTTGTGTATGTGAAAAGGTGGCGATACATCGCCTCAGAATGGAGAATAGTATGGGTTTAAATGAGAAGGAAATCCGTAACAAGTTAAATCTTGTTATAGATAAATTAATGAATCTTGGTGAGCCTGAAAATGGTCAGGAGTTAGAAGAAAATGGTGGTCAGGCAATCGGTTATTTTAAGAGGGACTTCGGGATACAGGAATGGGATTGGCCACAGGGTGTTGGACTGTATGGTCTTCTTAAAGTAATGCAGTATGATAAGTCGGAAGAGTACAAAGATTTTTTATATAAATGGTATAAAGAAAACATAGAATTTGGGCTTCCTGCAAAAAATATCAACACAACAGCACCTCTTCTTACATTAGCAGAACTGAATGAAACTTTGAAAGATGAAGAGTTTGAAAAATTGATGACGGAGTGGGTAGATTGGCTGATGAACGAGCTTCCAAGAACAAAGGAAGGTGGCTTCCAGCATGTGACAAGTTCTGTAACAGGGGACAGAAACAAAGTAACTCTTAATGATAATGAAATGTGGATAGATACCCTGTTTATGACAGTACTATTTTTAAATAAAATGGGTCAAAAGTACCAGAATTCTAAGTGGATAGATGAGGGAATTCATCAGGTTCTTATGCATATTAAGTATTTGTATGATAAGGAAACAGGACTTTTCTATCATGGTTGGACATTTAATGAATATAACAATTTTGGTGGAATATTCTGGTGCAGAGGGAACAGCTGGTTTACCCTTGGAATACTCGATTATATTGAAATGTTTAAGGTCACACTGAATGAAGGTGTAAAGAATATAATCATTGATACATACAAGGCGCAAGTAAAGGCGCTTAAGGAATTGCAGAGTGAAAGCGGATTATGGCACACAGTATTAAACGATGCGGACAGCTACGAGGAGGTGTCCGGTTCGGCGGCCATAGCAGCCGGAATATTAAAGGGCATACGATATGGAATATTGGATGAAAGCTATATTCCATGTGCAAAGAAAGCAATAGCAGCGATACTTGAAAATATTGCAGATGATGGAACTGTTTTAAATGTATCAGGTGGAACAGAAATGGGAATGAATGCAGAGCATTACAAGAATATTTTAATTGCGCCTATGGCATATGGGCAGTCACTAACCATATTAGCATTGGTTGAGGCATTAAATTGCAAATTTTAAAATTGAAATGGAGAAGGAAATGAAAATAGGTGTTCGTGCCCATGATTATGGGAAAATGGAGATTGAATGTTTGGCGGAAAAATTACATGATGAAGGTTACGAGGCAGCGCAATTAGCGCTGCCAAAAGCCTTTTTAGGAATTGACAGTTATGGAGACATTACATTAAGTCATTTGGAGAGAATAAGAAAGGCATTTGAAGAAAAGCAAATAGAGATTCCGGTGTTTGGGTGTTATCAGGATTTGGGTAATCCTGATGATGAGATTAGAAGAAATGCGGTAAATACAATTAAAATGTGCCTTGCATACAGCAAGGAGGTTGGTGCAAAGGTTGTGGGAACAGAAACAGCATATCCAAGACTTGGAGCTGAAGAAAAGAGATTGTGGCATCCCCATATGATAGACAGTATTAAAAGAGTGGTGGATGAGGCGGTAAGACTTGATGTTAAACTTGCAATTGAGCCTGTGTATTGGCATCCACTGGATTCATTGGATGTTGTAATGGATGTAATGGAAGAAGTAGGAGACGAAGAACATTTGAGAATGATATTTGATGCTTCGAATTTACTTGAATTCCCAGATACAACTAATCAACATAAGTATTGGAGTGAATGGCTTGAGGTTACAGGTAAGTACATAGAAGCAATGCATATAAAGGATTTTAAATTAGACGAAAACGGACAGTATGTTCCAACCTGTTTGGGAGATGGTGTCATTGATTATACAGCTATTTCAGAGTGGTTGCATGAAAATAGACCTGATATGTATCTTTTAAGAGAAGAGATGAACCCTGAAACAGCAAAGAGGGATATTGAATATTTGAGGAGGATGTAGTTGGTATTTCATTTAGATTAGAGGAGGAAGAATATGATTTTGAAAGAAAGATATGAAACAGCAAAAGCTATGTATGCAAAGTATGGGGTAGATACTGATGCAGCCATTGCAAAATTAAAGGACATACCTGTGGCACTTCATTGTTGGCAGGGTGATGATGTAACAGGTTTTGACCACGATGGACCATTGACAGGAGGTATACAGACTACAGGAAATTATCCGGGAAAGGCTAGAACACCGGAAGAATTAATGTCAGATATAGAAATGGTTATAAAGCTTACTCCGGGTAAGAAAAAATTAAATCTTCACGCAAGCTATGCAATCTTTGAAGAGGGTGAATTTGTAGACAGAGATAAACTAGAGCCAAAGCATTTTGCAAAATGGGTTGAATTTGCCAAAAAGCATAATATGGGAATTGATTTTAATCCTACATTTTTCTCCCATGACAAGGTGAAGGATGGATTGACATTATCAAGTCCTGATGAGGAAATAAGAAGATTTTGGATTGAACACGGAAAGGCTTGTGTAAGAATTTCGGAATATTTTGCAAATGAAACAGGCATTCCATGCGTAATGAATATTTGGACAGGTGATGGCTCGAAGGATATTCCGGCAGACAGACTGGGACCAAGAGAAAGATACAAGTCAGCCATTGAAGAAATATTGGCTGAACCATATGACAAAGCTAAAGTAAAACCTTGCGTTGAATCAAAGGTGTTTGGTATAGGTGTTGAATCATATACGGTTGGAAGTGCTGAATTTACATTGTCATTTGCAGCAACTCACGAAGGTTGTCTGCCACTTATGGACAACGGACACTATCATCCAACGGAAGTGGTATCGGATAAGATTCCGGCACTTTTGGCATTCTTCCCGGAGATTGCGTTACATATTACAAGACCGGTCAGATGGGATTCGGACCATGTAGTGTTATTTGATGACGAAACTAAGGAAATGGCGAAGGAAATCGTTCGCTGTAATGCATTGGACAGAGTTAATATGGCACTTGATTATTTTGATGCAAGCATTAACAGAATTTCAGCGTGGACAGTAGGCTTTAGAAGCTGGCAGAAGGCGTTGTTATTAGCACTTTGCACACCACATGAAAGATTGAAGGAGTTGCAGGATGCAAATAATTGGACAGAGGTAATGCTTATTCAGGAGGAGATAAAGATGCTTCCGTTTGGATATATTTGGGAAATGTATTGTGAAAAATGTGGAACAAGTGAGCGAGAATGGTTTACAGATGTGAAAAAGTATGAGCAGGAAGTGCTTGTGAAAAGAAAATAGATTGAATGGAGACAAAGAAAATGAAAGTATTAGATGCAGAATTTATGCAGGGATTTATCCGTATGGCAAATGACGGATGGGAATTAGGATGGCACGAAAGAAATGGTGGAAATCTTTCTTATCGCATTAAGCCGGAGGAAGTGGAAAGTGTAAAAGAAAATTTTGTGGCAGGAGAGTGGCGTGATATCGGCACTACTGTTCCAAAGCTTGCTAATGAATATTTTTTAGTGACAGGTAGCGGAAAGTTCTTTAGAAATGTAATCATTAAGCCGGAGGATTCTTTATGTATTATCGAATTGGATGAAAAAGGCGAAAAATATCGTATTGTGTGGGGACTTGTAAATGGTGGCAAGCCAACCTCTGAGCTACCATCGCATTTGATGAATCATGAAGTGAAAATGATAGCGTCAGGTGGAACACACAGAGTTATTTATCATGCACATACAACAAATGTTATTGCACTTACATTTGTATTACCATTGGAGGACAAGGTATTCACAAGAGAACTTTGGGAAATGGCAACAGAATGCCCTGTTGTATTCCCGGAAGGAATCGGCGTTGTACCATGGATGGTGCCGGGCGGGCGAGATATTGCAGTGGCAACAAGTGAATTGATGAAAAAATATAATGTTGCAATTTGGGCTCACCACGGAATGTTTGCGTCAGGCGAAGATTTTGATTTGACATTTGGCCTGATGCATACAGTAGAAAAGTCAGCAGAGATTCTGGTAAAAATGCTTTCAATGCAGTCTAATAAGCGTCAGACCATTACAACACAGGATTTCAGGGACTTGGCGAAGGATTTTAATGTGAGTTTGCCGGAAGAGTTTTTGGTGTAATATACTTTGGTTATATGAAGCTATTTTTAAACTGTGTGACAAAGAGTTGTTTATGTGGTAAAATATAAGAAGTTTTTGAGTTTTAGGAGGCAAACAAATGAATAGTGATTTTATGAATGATTTGTATTCATTAGAAGGAAAGGTGGCATTAGTTACAGGTGCAGCCTATGGCATTGGTTTTGCTATGGCGGAAGCTTTGGCTAAGGCTGGGGCAAAGATAGTTTTTAATTGCAGAGGACAGGAACATCTTGAGACAGCACTTAAGGAATATGCAGAAAAAGGTATTGATGCAACAGGTTATATCTGTGATGTTACAGATGAAGAGGCAGTTGTAAAGATGATTGCTGATATTGAAGAAAAGTTTGGTTCAGTAGATATTCTTGTGAATAATGCTGGTATTATAAAAAGAATTCCTATGACTGATATGAAGACAGAGGAATTTAAGGAAGTTATTGATATTGATCTTATTGCACCATTTATTATGGCAAAGGCAGTGTTGCCGGCAATGATTGAGAAGGGTGCAGGAAAGATTATAAATGTATGCTCAATGATGAGTGAGCTTGGAAGAGAAACTGTATCAGCTTATGCGGCAGCTAAGGGCGGTCTCAAGATGCTTACAAAGAATATGGCATCAGAATTTGGTAAGTATAATATCCAGTGTAATGGTATTGGACCGGGCTATATAGCAACACCACAGACTGCGCCACTTAGAGAGAAGCAGGCAGATGGTAGCAGACATCCTTTTGATTCATTTATTGTTGCTAAGACACCGGCGGAGCGTTGGGGTAATCCTGAGGATTTAATGGGGCCAACAGTGTTCCTTGCATCTAAGGCGTCTGATTTTGTAAACGGACATATTTTATATGTTGATGGCGGAATTTTGGCTTATATTGGAAAGCAACCATAAATTGTGAACAGAATTAGATTAATGTTAGAATATAAAAGCAAAAATTATGTAAAAGTGAGGTTTTAAATCATGGAAGTAAGATATGCAACAGGACCAAATGATATGAAGTATTACACAACACAGCGTTTAAGAGAGGAATATTTAATTCCTGAGGTTTTTAAAGCTGATGAGGTTACATATGTATACAGTCATTATGACAGAATTATTACAGGTGGAGCAATGCCTGTCAATGGTGCGTTAGAGCTTAGTGCAGGGGATGAACTTAGAGCGGAATATTTTTTACAGAGAAGAGAAATGGGCGTTATTAATATTGGTGGTGCAGGAAAGATAACTATCGATGGAAAGGTTTATGAAATTCCTAATGCTGATGGTATGTATATTGGCAGAGGTAAGAAGGATATTAAGTTTGAAAGCGTAGATTCAAGCAATCCTGCTAAATTCTACTTCAACAGCACTCCTGCTCACAAGGAATACAAGACAGTTCTCATTAAGAGAGAAGGCGAGGCAGCAGAGGATGTTGTAATCGTTAAGGATGAGAATAAGGTGGAACTTGGTTCGTTGGAACAGTCAAATCACAGAGTTATTTGTAAATACATTTTACCGGGACAGGTTGAAAGCTGTCAGCTTGTAATGGGTATGACAAGTCTTAAACAGGGAAGTGTATGGAACACAATGCCTTGTCACACACATGACAGAAGAATGGAAGTGTATTTATATTTCAATCTTCCAGAGGATGCATATGTAATGCATTATATGGGTGAGCCACAGGAAACAAGACATATTGTTATGAGAAATGAGCAGGCGGTTATTTCGCCAAGCTGGTCAATTCACGCAGGAAGCGGTACACAGGCCTATACATTTATCTGGGGTATGGCAGGCGAGAATCAGGACTTTGGTGATATGGACAATTTGGATAATAAAGAATTGTTATAAGAGTTGTTTTCGGAGTATGAACGTACAGGGAACAGATTAAAACAGATAGAAATGCATTTGCTATAAAAGTATGGCTTATGCAATGGGATGTAGAAACTTCATTTTCTTCTTGTGAAATCGTCCACAAACTATTATAATATATGTTATATGTTATATGTTATATGTTGTGTGAATTATGAATATAAGGAGAAGTAGGCGAGAGGAAGAAAGGTATGACAGAAAAACAGTATAAAAAGGCAGATTCCATGGTGCTTATTACATTGATGGTTGTAATTGTAGGTATTCTTTTGAATATGCTTGGGATGATTAGCATGGAAGGTGCGGGCAAGAAAGTGATGGTAGTGACAGTTATCAGCGTATTGGGGGCAATTGCGACTGTTGCGGTTTATAAGAAGCTTAAAGGTGATAAAAAGTGCGGAATCATAATGACAATGATTACTACAGTTGTTTGGGCGGTAATGGTCGTTTTGGTTGATGCA
>CAZESO010000025.1:8028-16350 GCA_964515325.1 uncultured Roseburia sp.
TATTTCTATATGTTAGCTGCGCCGGTGTTTATTGCGCAGATGGCATATTTGGAGAAAAAGAGAATAATGATTAATGCCGTGGTTATGGCACCTATATTTGCGGTGAAGAGTCTCATGCTGGCTAAGAGTGGAGTAGTGTCATCTACGGAGGCAGGTACATCAATAGTTCTTTTAGTATTGATTATTCTTGCGGTATATAATATTGCAAAGATTTGGATTGCATTTAATGATGAAAATATGGCTACAGTAAGAAGGGTTTCTGAGGAATTGGTTGTACATTTTGATGATGCTAATAAATGTATTCAGACTCTTGATATGGCTCTTAATAAGAGCAATTCTGCTATGCAGGATATAACTGTTAATATTGAGAGTACTGCGCATGAAATAGAGCATCAGTCACAGAAGTGTCTTGATATAGAAAATAATTCACAGAATGCGAAGACTCGTACCGACATTATGGTACAGGCATCAGACAAGACTTTAGAAGAAGTAAAGAGTGGTGTCGAGGTTATGGATAAATTGCATAATCATGCCAAGGTTGTTGAACATGATAATGCCAAGACGGCCAAAGATGTTGAATTATTGAATGAAAGAGCAAGAGCGGTAAAAAACATATTAGATACAATCGAAGGTGTATCTACAAGAACTCATTTACTTGCATTGAATGCTTTGGTTGAATCTGCAAGAGCAGGAGAGGCTGGCAAAGGTTTTGCAGTGGTTGCAGATGAAATCAAGAACCTGTCAGAACAGACTAAAGCTGCAACAGAGAATATAGAAGGTATTTTGGCAAAGTTTGATGAAGATGTAGAGATGGTTACTGCAAGTATAGAACATTCAGTGAACATAATAAGAGAACAGAATGAGCTCATTGAAGTATCAAAGGGAAAGTTTGATTCTATTGATAATGGTGTTAATATGTTAATTGGCAGTATTAATGAATGTAAGCTTATAATTGATGGTATTTCGCAGGCTTCAGTTGTTATTTCAAATGGAATTACAGAATTGTCAGCAAATAGTGAAGAGGTGGCAGCAGCGTCAAATGAAGGTACAGGCCTTATGACACAGGCGGTTGATGATATGAATCAGGTTAAATCAACATTGAATGAAATATACAGTTTGGCACAGAATTTGAGAAACGAATATAATGTTAAGTAGAGGAGAACAAATATGGGAGAAAGCATCAGGCAGACCATAAGCAGGGAAGAATTTCATGACGCTTTGGCTACAGGACAGTTTCATACATATTTTCAGCCTAAGATAGATATGGTTACATCGAAATTATGTGGTGTTGAGGCGCTTTCAAGATGGATACATCCTGCCTCGGGGATGAGATTTCCCAATGATTATATTCCGCAGCTTGAAGAAAGTGGAATGATTAAGGAATTAGATATGTACATTCTTGAAAGTGTGTGTAAGGCTAAGGCAGAATGGAAGAAAAAACAGCGAAAATATGCTGATATAGTGGTTTCTGTCAATATGTCCCGTATGCATTTATTTGATGATGATTTTGCCGTAAGCTTGTCAGAACTTGTTGATAAGTATAGGGTTTCTCACGAACAAATTGAAATCGAAATTACGGAAAATGTGTTTGTTGATGATGTGGAAGGGCTGGTAAAGAGCGTTGAATCGGTCAAGGAACAAGGCTTCTTTGTATCAATTGATGATTTTGGCTCGGGATTTTCAGGTCTTAATTTATTGAAGGATATTTCCGTAGATACAATTAAGATTGATAAGGAATTTTTGCATGGTTCGGGCAGTACAGAGCGTGGCAAGAGTATTATTAAAAACATTATAGCTTTATGCTTGGATTTGAAAGTTGATGCAATTACAGAAGGTGTGGAAACTGTTGAACAGATAGAATTTATTAAAAAATGTGGCTGTAAGGTGGCTCAAGGATTCTACTATTCTAAGCCCATTCCGATGAAAGAATTTGAAGAATTTGCAGACAAGTATATTGTACCTTCTATTGGTAGTTATGTATTTGATTTTGAAGGTAATACATTATCAGATGATGGCAGTTATGAAGGTATTATTGAAGGAGAAGGATTCATTTATAATAAAGGAGTTTATGGTGATGTTAAGTCACTGAGATTTCCGGGAGGACCTGTAGCGAAAAATGTAGTATTTTTGCCTAAAGAAATATTGGTTAGCGAAAGCTATGGTGTTTCATTGTGGATGAAACCGGAGGAATTATCAGAGTGGACTTCGGTTTTTTATATCAGGTATGATATTGGATTTTTATCTATTGCACCATTGACCGACAAAGGGACATTTGGGGTCAGATGGTGGAATTCTAAAGGGATGGATGGATGGTATGATATATATGGTCCTAAAATCCAAAAGAATTACTGGATACATGTGTTTTTCTCATATAATGCAAGAAAGGGCATTATGAGTGCCTATATAAATGGTGAATTGATAGGTATGCTTGATAATGTTCCTACAAACAGATATGTTGAAGAAATAATTGTAGGTGGAGATAATTTTAAGCCATCATTTGTAGGAAATATTGATGATGTGATTATTTATAACGAAGCAAAGGATGAAAAATTTGTTAAGAAGCTTTATGATGAATATACATCAATGCCTATAAATAATTATGAAAGAATTTAATGTGGCTGAAGGACTGTAACATTGACAGTACATAGTACATATGATATATTAAAGAAAACTCTTTGCACTGCATATAATATTACAGTACAAACTGAGCAGACCGTGAAATATCATGGGGTCGGGTTGCGATAGCGACAGTGGAATTTAGCATCCACGGGACAGTAGTTACACATGCTGGACGTGGATGTTTTATTATGTCCACATATATTTGGTGCCATTGAGATATCTTGCATTTGTGGAGGTAACGAATATGGAATGTAAAAAATTAATTGAAAGTGAATTTCAGAAAATAGCTAACAGGGTATCATTTATAACAATAGTAGTAAATGTAATACTTGCCGCATTTAAGGCATTTGCAGGAATTATAGCACATTCTAATGCTATGCTTAGTGATGCCATACATTCTGCGTCAGATGTATTTAGTACGATTGTAGTTATTATTGGAATAAAGCTGGCATCAAAGGAATCAGACAAGGAGCATCCGTACGGACATGAGAGACTGGAATGCGTTGCAGCTATAATTCTGGCAATGGTACTTTTTATTACAGGTCTGGGAATTGGAATGGATGCATTAAAGGATATTTTCAGTGGAAATTATTCTAATATGCAGGTTCCGGGAATATTGGCACTCATTGCGGCAATAGCATCAATTGTTATTAAAGAGGCAATGTATTGGTATACAAGATATTATGCTAAAAAAATTGATTCGGGTGCCTTAATGGCTGATGCATGGCACCATCGTTCGGATGCATTATCTTCAGTTGGTGCATTGATAGGTATTGCAGGTGCAAGACTTGGATTTCCGGTTATGGATGCTATTGCAAGTATCGTTATATTTGGATTTATTATAAAGGCAGCTTATGATATTTTTATGGATGCTGTTGATAAAATGGTAGACCATTCCTGCTCTGAGGAAACAGAAAAAGAGATTTTTGCCTGTGTAATGGAAAATAAAAATATCTTGGGAATAGATTTACTTCAAACACGAATATTTGGAAATAAGGTGTATGTGGACTTGGAGATTTCAGTGGATGGAGATTACACTCTTAAAGAAGCACATTTGATTGCGGAAGAAATTCATGATAATATAGAAGATAGATTTTCTAAGATTAAGCACATTATGGTTCATGTGAATCCGGCAGAGAAAGGTGAGAAATGAAACATTTATTAGAATATTTAAAAGATTATAAGAAAGAATCGGTGCTTGCACCGCTTTTTAAGATGCTTGAGGCATCGTTTGAGCTGTTTGTGCCATTGGTAGTGGCAGCAGTGGTTGATAACGGTATTCCAAGTGGTGATAAGGGATACATTGTAAAGATGTTTATGCTGATGGTACTTCTTGCGGTTGTGGGACTTATCAGTGCCATTACTGCTCAGTATTATGCGGCAAAGGCAGCAGTCGGTGTCAGTAAAAATATGCGAAATGGTTTGTTTAGACATATTCAGAGCCTTTCGTTTTCGGAAATTGATGAGATTGGAACCTCAACACTTATTACAAGAATGACTAATGATATTAATCAGGTGCAGTCGGGCGTAAATCTTTTCTTGCGCCTTTTTCTTCGTTCGCCATTTATTGTGTTTGGCGCAATGATTATGGCATTTACGGTTGATGTAAAAGGTGCTCTTGTATTTGTTGTGACTATTCCTCTTTTATCAGTGGTGGTATTTGGCATAATGCTATGGACAATGCCTTTGTTTAAGAAGGTTCAACAACGAGTTGACAGGCTTTTGGGAATTACAAAGGAAAATCTTGAAGGTGCAAGAGTTATCAGGGCTTTTAGAAAAGAGCAGGATGAGATTAATGATTTTAATGATGAAAATGAGCTTTTAAGAAGCTTTCAATTAAAGGCAGGAAAGATTTCTGCATTGATGAATCCCATTACATATATAATTATTAATGGAGCTATAATTTTCTTGATGTATGTTGGTGCCATAAGAGTTGATGGTGGTGCATTGAAGCAGGGACAGGTGCTTGCGCTTGTTAATTATATGTCGCAGATTCTTGTTGAGCTTGTGAAATTGGCAAATCTTATTATTACAGTGACTAAGGCGATTGCCTGTGCAAATAGAATTGAAAATGTATTTGCAGTTGAAGCATCTATAAAGAAGGATGTTGTTATTGCAGGTGGAGCTGGCGGTACAAATGCACCGGTAGTTGAGTTTAAAAATGTTTCATTTATGTACAAGGATGGCGCAGAGGATGCGGTTAAAGGTATTGACTTTGTGGTAAATGAAGGTGAAACAGTAGGTGTTATCGGTGGTACAGGTTCAGGTAAGTCAACAATTATCAATCTTATACCAAGATTTTATGATGTCACAGGTGGTGAAGTGCTTATTGATGGCAAAAATGTAAAAGAGATGGATGTAAATGAACTTCGTGAAAAAGTCGGAGTTGTTATGCAGAATAATCTTCTTTTTAAGGGAACAATTGAGGAAAATTTAAGATTTTCCAATCCTGATGCCACAGATGAGCAGATAGAGAAAGCTCTTGAAATATCTTGCAGTAAAGAGTTTGTGGATAGTAAAGAAGGTAGATTGCAGTATATGATTCTACAGGGCGGTAAGAATCTTTCGGGTGGACAGAAGCAGAGGCTTACCATCGCCAGAGCATTGGTTCGCGAGCCTAGAATATTGATACTTGATGACAGCTCATCTGCTCTTGATTATGCAACTGATGCTAAGTTAAGAAAAGGTATCAAGGAAATGAAAAATGATGGTGTTGTATTTATTGTTTCGCAGAGAACCTCGTCTATACAGCATGCTGATAAGATAATTGTAATGGATGATGGTGAAATTGTTGGAATGGGTACACATGATGCATTGCTTGAAAGCTGTCAGTTGTATCAGGAAATTCACAAAACACAGACTAAGTAAGGAGGCCAACTATGAATAAAAAGACTATTTTTAGAGTTTTGAATTATATAAGCAGATATTGGTACCTTCTTGCATTATACGCTGTTGTTGCGGTTGTGTCAGTGGTACTTACACTTCATTTACCAAAGCTTATTGGGGATGGTATTGATTGTATTATCGGAGTGGATAATGTTGATGTTGCTTTATTGAAAAATATCATTATTGAAATGATTATAGTGATTGGAATTACTGCGTTGGCGCAGTGGATTATGAGTCTTTGTAATAACAAAATAGCTTATAACATCGTAAGAGATATGCGTAAAGAAGCTTTTGAGAAATTAAACATATTACCTCTTCGATATGTTGACAGAAATCCTCACGGTGAGATTGTCAGTAAGATTATAAATGATGTAGACCAGTTTTCAGAAGGTATTCTTATGGGAATGTCCCAGTTATTTACAGGAGTTATAACAATTGTATTGACGGTATGTATTTTATTTACCATGGACATAAGAATTACTGTTGCGGTGTTGGTTATTACGCCGGCATCTCTTTTGGTTGCCAATTTCATTTCCAAAAGAACCTTTAATATGTTTAAATTACAGTCGGAAATACGAGGTGAACAGACTTCATACATTAATGAAATGATAACCGGTGAAAAGGTGGTTCAGGCATTTGGCTATGAACAGAGGGCTGTTGAGAAGTTTGAAGAAATTAATGAAAGATTGTCCAATGCAACATTGAAGGCTATATTTTTCTCAAGCATTGTAAATCCTTCAACAAGATTTATCAATTCAATTGTTTATGCAGCAACTTTATTAATTGGCGCAATAATTGCAGTTAGCGGTGGTGGAATAACAGTAGGCCAGATTTCAAGAGCATTAAGCTATGCAAACCAGTACACAAAGCCGTTTAACGAAATTACATCAGTTATCGCGGAATTGCAGAATGCGTTGGCTTGCGGTCAGAGAGTATTTGAACTTATTGATGAAGAACCGCAGATAGCAGATACAACACAGCCTATTGTGGTTAATGAATTTGATGGTACAGTTAAGCTTGAAAATGTGAATTTTTCTTATGTATCTGATAAAAAGCTTATTGAGAATTTTAATTTGTCAGTAAAGCCGGGACAGAGAATTGCCATTGTTGGTCCTACAGGATGTGGTAAAACAACGCTTATCAATCTGCTTATGAGATTCTATGATGTTAATTCAGGAGACATCAGATTAAATGATGTGTCGATTTATGATATGACAAGAGAAAATCTTCGAGAAGCTTACGGAATGGTATTGCAGGAAACTTGGCTTAAGACTGGCACTATACGCGAAAACATTTCAATGGGCAAGCCGGAGGCTACAATGGATGAAATAATAGCAGCGGCAAAAGCTGCTCACGCCCATAGCTTTATCAAGAGATTGCCACAGGGCTATGATACAGTTATCGGTGAAGGCAGTGGAAGCCTTTCCCAAGGACAGAAGCAGCTTTTATGTATCGCCAGAGTAATGCTTTTATCACCATCAATGCTTATCCTTGATGAAGCAACATCATCAATTGATACAAGAACAGAAATTAGGGTACAAAAAGCCTTTCTTGAACTTATGGAAGGAAGAACAAGCTTTATTGTAGCCCACAGATTATCAACAATCAAAAGTGCAGACACAATCCTTGTAATGAAGGATGGTAATGTAATAGAACAGGGTAACCATGAAGAATTGATGAAACAGGGCGGCTTTTATAGTGAATTGTATAACAGTCAGTTTGCGTGTTAGCATTGAGATGTGGTTGGATGTGTAATAATAGAACTCGTCGACTGCTTGCAGACGGAAGAGTTTATTATGGCACAGACAAATACGGCGAAAGCCGCGACAGTGAGCAAGCTGTAGCTTGCGAACCTGCCGGCACATTTCAATTTGAAGAAAAAACTACGGGGCAAAATATAATTTTTATATTTTGTCCCGTAATCTTTTGTTATGTGTTATAATGAAATCTGTATGATGAAAAATGAATTTTAAAGGTGATATATAATGACAAAAGATAAAAAGTTTTTTATATTTAATATATGCTTATTTATATGTGATATGATTTGTTTGGTTTATTATAATCATACAGGTGGTACTTTGTTGAAAGGTGTTACCAGTTCTTGGTTTGTAATACTAGGTGCTGTTAATTTGATTTATGCACAAAAGAAAAATTTGGAAAAATACAGCTTTTTGATATTTATGGAATTAGCACTTACATCCGGAATGATTGCGGATGTACTTTTGGGAATTTGGTTTATAACGGGAGTGTTGGTGTTTGCTTTGGGGCATGTGTTTTATCTACTCGCATTTTATAGAATAGAGAAATTCAGTAGTGATGATATAAAGAAAATCATTCCAATAGCCATAGTTTCATTGTTTATAGTAATTGGTACTCCATATGTTCAGGTAGATGATGAATTTAAAAAAAATATATTGCTTGGCTATGCAGTTGTAATCTCTTGTATGTTAGGAAAAACAGTTTCGAATTTTTATAAAGATAAAAGTATCTCAAGAATCCTTCTTCTTGTAGGAGGCATTTTATTTTGGTTTTCAGATGTAATGCTTGCAGGTACATTGTTTGGAAATGGCGGAAAGGTTATGGTATTATTATGTTCATATACCTATTGGCCGGCGCAGAATATATTGGCGTTGTCAATGTATTATTATGTGAAAGAGAAAATGATGGTGAAAGAGTAGGGAATTCTGTTCGGTTGGATGACAGCATACCGGATGAAGAAGTAAAGAGAATGGCATCTAAATGAGCAAATTTGTAATAAGATGTTAAGTCTGATAGATGAAGATGCAAAATTGTATAGATGCTGTGATAATTATGAAT
>CAZESO010000026.1:0-16258 GCA_964515325.1 uncultured Roseburia sp.
CTTATGTATGATGCGATTTTAGATGCAGGCTGGGATGGAGAATGGTTTGTCAGAGCATATGATGCTTATAGCAACAAGGTTGGTTCTAAAGAATGTGAAGAAGGACAGATTTACATTGAACCACAGGGCTTCTGTGTACTTGCAGGTGTTGGTGTAAAAGAAGGTCATGCAATTAAAGCTCTTGATTCTGTTAAGAAGCATTTGGATACAAAATACGGCATAATGATTTTACAGCCGGCATATACAAAGTATCATTTAGAGCTTGGTGAAGTTTCGTCTTATCCACCGGGATACAAGGAAAATGCAGGTATCTTCTGCCATAACAATCCTTGGGTATCAATTGCAGAAACAGTAGTTGGTCGAGGTGACAGAGCTTTTGAAATATATAGAAAGACTTGTCCTGCATACCTTGAAGATATAAGTGAAATTCATCGTACAGAGCCTTATGTATATTCACAGATGATAGCAGGTGCAGATGCTCCTCGTCACGGCGAAGCTAAGAACAGCTGGCTTACAGGAACAGCAGCTTGGACATTTGTAAATGTATCACAGCATATTATTGGTGTATATCCAACTCACAACGGATTACAGATAAATCCATGTGTACCTAAGGATTTTGGTGATTTCAAAATTACAAGAAAATATAGAAATACAACATATAACATCGCAGTTTCAAATCCAAATAATGTAGAAAAGGGTGTTAAGGAGATGCTTGTAAATGGTGTGGCAGTTGAAGGAAATGTTATTCCATATGATGCAAGTCAGACAACTGCTGACGTAACAATAGTAATGGGTTAGATATTCTGAAAAAGGAGAAGTGAAATGAAGAGTTTAAAGAAAAAATTATTAAGCCTTGCATTGGTTTTTGGTTTAGTAGCAAGCTGCTTCACAGGATGTGGAGATAAGGAGAAAAAAACTGAAACTGATACAAAAGAAAATGTAACTGCAAAAGAAGACAAATATACAAGTATGAATGCCATTGAATTTACAAAAGTAATGGGTAATGGTATTAACCTTGGTAATACAATGGAAGCATGGGGACATAGTGCATATGGCATTAAATCAGCAACATCTGTATATGAAACATCATGGGGAATGCCTGTGACAACAGCTGAAATGGTTCAGGGTATGAAGGATGCCGGATTTGATTCCCTTAGAGTTCCTGTAGCTTGGACAAATATGATGGATTTTGAAAATGGTGATTACACAATCAATGAAGCATATCTTAAACGTGTTGGAGAAATAATCCAGTACGCCATAGATGCAGATATGATTGTAGTAATAAACGACCACTGGGATGGTGGCTGGTGGGGAATGTTTGGTTCTGCATCAGAAGAAACAAGAGCAGCAGCTATGACACATTATGAAGAAATGTGGAAGCAGATTGCAGAATATTACAAAGATTATGATGGACATTTAGTGTTTGAATCTGGTAATGAAGAAATGGGTAGCAGATTTAATGATAAAACAGAGTCTTGGAATAAGGATTCAGGTACATTATCAGAAGATGAGTGCTATGAATTGACAAACACTCTTAATCAGAAATTTGTTGATATTGTTCGTGAATCAGGCGGTAATAATGCAAACAGATTCTTACTTATTGCAGGTTATAACACAAATATTGCAAATACATGTGATGACAGATATAAGATGCCAACAGATACAGTAGACGGAAAGCTTATTGTATCAGTACATTATTATGATCCAAGTGCATATTGTATCGATGATGGTATATCTTCTTGGGGAACAAAGAAAGATGTTGAGGGTATGAATGAAACACTCGCAACACTTACAAAATTCACAGATGCCGGATATGGTGTAATTATTGGTGAATATGGTGTATTAATTGAAGGTAAGAATGAACTTAAGAACAATACAATGGATTATTTCCAAAATTTCATAGCAAACTGTGAATACTATGGTTATTGTCCAATGTTATGGGATTGTAACAGCTTATACAATAGAAATGAATGTAAGATTGCTTACGAAGAAGTAGCAACTTTCTTTAAGGAAAAGAGCTATTCTCAGGTACAGAAGGATGTAGATGATGAAGAGATTTCTGTACTTGCAAAGAGATATATGAATAAAGTATTAGAAAATGCACCAGCAGGTGAAACTGTTCCAGCTGATGAAGCTCGTGCATGGATTATGTTTAACAGTGGTGATTGGTCAATTGCTTATAAAGTAGGTGATGATTATCCTGATGGACAGGCGGAAGGGCTTGTAGCAACTGAAGCTAAGATTGAAGGACCTGGTTCATATACAGTAGGACTTGATTTTACAGGAACTTCTGCAGGGAAATCATCAGGTATTGCGTTCTCGGCATTAGGCATTATTAATGCAGAAACACTCTACCCTGGACATTATATTGAGATTAAAGAGGTTCGTGTAAATGGCACAGCAGTTGAGCTTGCAGGTAAGCCATATACAACATCGGATGATGGAAATACTACTCGTGTAAATATTTATAATGCATGGGTAAGTGAAGTACCGGGTGAAGCACGTGTTGCTGATGGTGATTTATCAAGCTGTACACCAATACCGGTAGATGGAACAACAATTGGTGATATTGAAACATTAGAAATTGATTTTGAGTTTGTAGCTCCTTAAAAAGAATAGGAGGCTGTCCCATTAAAGATTGAAAAAACTTTAATGGGATGGCCTCTTTTAGATTGTTGTCAGTAATCAAGCGCGCGCAGCCCTTGTTTTTTGTATTGAGTGGGGTATAACAAATTAAATATGAATATAGACATTATCTTGTCTGAAAATTAGTGTAAGTTACTTAAAACATGATTTCGTTAATGTATATAGGAAAAACGAGTATTATCGTAAATGTTACGAAAATGTTAAGGTGGAATTTTTGGGGTATTTTTTATGTAAAAGGATAGGTTTTTTTTGTGGATAAATTTTGATAAGTTATTGTATAGAAGGAAAGCAAAAACTATATAATTTTTGGAGGTAAAGAAACGTGAAAAAGAATTTTTTTAAAAAGTTATGCGTAGCAGCTATGACAGCTGTTATGGCAATTGGCAGTACAATGTCTTCATTTGCTGCTGAAGCAGAACCAGTAACAAAGGTTACTTATAAGTTTGAGTGTACTTCGTTTGTAGAGGCAGAGACACTTAAATGGTCATGTACATCAAATGCTAATGGTTGGGGTGATGGAAGTGGCACATATGATTTAACTCAAGCAGGTGCTTTTGAAATTACAGTTGATTTTGGAGCAGAAGTAACAAGTTTCTTCAATATGGGTTATTTTGAAAACGCAAATGGTGGTGAAACACAAAATACTTTTAAGTGTACAGGTATGGTTCTTAATGGCGTAGAATTTACTTTTGTAGGTGATGCAGCAGGATTAGCAGCAGAAATGTATGATTCTAATGCAAATTATTCTAGAAATAATAGTTTACCAAATGTTTGGAATGCTACATTTACAACAGGCGTAATTGCGCAGTCAGCTAAGGGTTCTACAATTAATGGTGGGGATCAAGAAAGTGGTGGAATAAAACTTGTTTGGTCTGATACAGAGTTTGCTGAAGATGTTACAACACCATCAGGTGAAGGTGGAACAACAGCAGAAACAACAACAGCAAAGACAGGAACTGAATCAAAAGAAGAAACAACAACAGCTTCAACAATTACATCATTAGATGAAATTAAAGAAGCAACAGCATTCATAATGTTCACAGATGGTGATTGGGCATATGGTAACTGGGATGAAAAGTTAGCAAGTGCAACAACAACAGTTAAGGGTGCAGGTAAGTATTCAGTAACTTTAAATGCAGCAGAAGTTGCAGCTAATGGAAAAACAGAAGCAACAGGTACTCAGGTATTCTGTATTGATGTTATTGGTGGTCAGGCTGGATTACCATCAGGTTACAAATATGTAGTAACAGATATCGAAGTATTAGCAGATGGTACAGCAATTGCTGTTGATGGTGCAAAAGTTTTAACAGGTGATATCGAAGAAAAAGGTAACTTCAGAATTGAACTTTACAATGCTTATGGTTTAACAAAGGATGCATCTCCAATCGATGCAGCAGCACTTAAGTTTGCAAATACATTAACAGTTAATTTTTCACTTGATGTTGTTGCAATTGAAGCAGGTGGAACATCACTTACAACAGGTATTGTTAAAACAGAAACAGCAGCTGTAGAAACAAAAGTAACACCAAACACAGGTGATGCAAGCATGGTAGCTTTATACGTAGTAATGGCTCTTGGTGCAGCGGTAATTGTTTTAAGCAAGAGACAGAACGTACAGATGGTTGCAGCAGCAGGTGCAGAAAATGTTGCAGAAGAAGTAACAGAAGAAGCTACAGAAGAAGTTGCAGAATAATTTGAAACTCTTATTAAAATTTATATCATAAATAAAGGGACCGAATACGGTATTATACCGCGTAGGTCCTTTTACTATATTAAGGTGTAGGAGGCATATTATGGATTTGAATAAGGAAAAAGAAATATTGGATATTGTTGATAAGGTGGTAGCGGAAGGACCATTTAATGACAGCTGGGATTCGTTGATGGAAGCAAAGATACCGGATTGGTTTAAAAAACAAAAGTTAGGTATTTTTATACATTGGGGCTTGTATAGTGTTCCTGCTAATTCTAACGAATGGTATTCAAGGAATATGTATATAAAAGGTATGCCGGCTTATGAACATCATATAAAAACATATGGTCCACAGAAGGATTTTGGATATAAAGATTTTATTCCAATGTTTAAAGCTGAGAAATTTAATCCAAAGGAATGGTTGGATTTGTTTGAAGCGGCAGGAGCAGGATATGTATTTCCTGTTGCAGAACATCATGATGGATTTCAAATGTATGATAGCCAATTATCTGATTGGAATTCTGTAAAAATGGGGCCAAATAGAGATATTATTGGAGAATTGAAAGCAGAAACTGAAAAAAGAGATATGAAATTCTGTACATCAACTCATAGAGCGGAGCATTGGTTCTTTATGGGACACGGAAAGGAATTTGACAGTGATATTAAGGAGCCAATGAAAAAAGGCGATTTTTATTGGCCTGCTATGCCGGAGCCTGACAATCAGGATTTGTTTAGCGAGCCTTATCCTACAAAGGAATTTTTGGATGATTGGTTGGCAAGAACAGCAGAAATTATATTAGAATATAAACCGAAATTATTATATTTTGACTGGTGGATTCAGCATCAGGTATTTAAACCATATCTTAAGAAGCTTGCAGCGTTCTATTATAACTGCGGAAAGAAATGGGGCGAAGATGTACTTATTTGCTATAAGCATGATGCCATGATGTTTGGAAGTGGTATTGTCGAAGTTGAAAGAGGTGGATTTGCGGAAGCAAAGCCGTATAACTGGCAGACAGATACAGCGGTTGCACGTAATTCTTGGTGTTATACGGATACGCTTGATTATAAGAGTAGTTATGAAATAATTTGTACTCTTGTAGATGTAGTAAGTAAGAATGGAAATCTTTTGTTAAATATTGGACCAAAGGCAGATGGTTCTATTCCTGATGGAGATAAAAAGATTTTGGAAAATTTGGCAGCTTGGATGAAGATTAACAAAGAAGCTATTGTTGGAGCAAAGACATGGCGTAAGTCTTATGAAGGTCCAACAAAGACAAGTGAAGGACAGTTTAGCGATCAGAGTGAGCAGTTGTTTACAGAAAAGGATTATAGATTTACAGCGAATAATGGTGCTATATATGCAATTGCACTTAAATGTCCTGAAAATGGAAAGTTTGTAATTGAAGCTCTTGCTGATAGCAAGGATCAAAATGTTCCGGAATTCCATGGTATTATAGAAAAAGTAGAAATCCTTGGATACGAAAATAATGTAAAGAGCTGGAGTAAGGATTCAGAAGGACTTAAAATTGAAACAGAAGGAATCAATAGTGAATTTCCTGTAGTAATAAAGGTGACTGTAGAATAAGAATGGAGGACAATATGTATAAAAAAGTATGGAATCATAATAAAATGTCTTATGGTGGAGATTACAATCCGGAGCAGTGGGATGAGGCAACTTGGAAAGAGGATATGAGACTTTTTAAGCTTGCTCATATTGATACTGTAACATTAAATGTGTTCTCCTGGGCAGCACTTCAACCATCGGAAAATGAATATAATTTTACTAAATTAGATAAAATTATGGATATGGTTAAAGAGAATGGTCTTAAGGTTGTGTTGGCTACATCTACAGCAGCACATCCCGCTTGGATGGCAAAGAGATATCCTGAAATATTGCGTACTGAATTTAATGGAATGAAACGCAAATTTGGCGGCAGACATAATTCTTGTCCAAATAGTTTGGTATATAGAACATATTCAGTGCGACTTGCAGAAAAATTAGCTGAACGCTACAAGGATTATGATAATATTGTTGCATGGCATGTTTCTAATGAATATGGTGGTGAATGTTATTGCGATAATTGTGAAAAAGCATTTCATGTTTGGTTGAAGGATAAATATAAAACAATTGATGAATTAAATAGAGTATGGAATACAAGCTTCTGGAGTCATACATTTTATGATTGGGATGAGGTAGTGTTGCCGAATATGTTGAGTGAGCATTGGGGATACGACCAGTCAATGTTCCAGGGAATAACATTGGATTATAGAAGATTCAGTTCTGACAGTATGCTTGAATGCTACAAATTAGAATATGAAGCAGTGAAAAAACATACGCCAAATATACCGGTAACAACTAATTTAATGGAATTCTATAAGCCATTAGATTATCAGAAATGGGCAAAATACATGGATATTGTGTCATGGGACAGCTATCCATGGATTGGCGCATCATCGGCGGTTATGGCTTTGAATCATGAGCTTATGCGAGGTCTTAAACAAGGACAGCCATTTGTACTTATGGAACAGACACCAAGCGTTACTAACTGGCAGCCATATAATGAATTGAAAAGACCGGGAGTTATGCGACTTTGGAGCTATCAGGCAGTTGCTCATGGAGCGGATGCAGTTATGTTCTTCCAAATGAGAAGAAGTATAGGTGCTTGTGAAAAGTATCATGGTGCAGTTATCGACCATGCAGGACATGAGAATACAAGAGTATTTAGAGAGGTTTCCACATTAGGTGCAGAGCTTGATAAAATCGGAGAACGCACATTGGGAACCAGAGAGAAAGCAGAATGTGCAATTGTTTTTGACTGGGATAACTGGTGGGGGATTGAATATTCAGCAGGTCCAAGCAGACTTATGAAATATCGTGATGAGGTTCAGAAATATTATGATGCCTTCCATAGCAAAAATATTCCTGTAGACATAATAAGTGTGGAAGATGATTTCTCAAAATATAAAATCATTTGTACTCCAATTCTTTATATGGTAAAATCGGGAGTGGACGAAAAGCTTAGACAATTCGTAAAGAATGGAGGAACTCTTGTTACAACATTCTTTAGTGGATATGTGGATGAACATGATTTAGTTACAATTGGAGGATATCCGGGTAAATTAAGAGATATTTTAGGCATTTGGGTTGAAGAAAGTGATGCACTTCCGGAAGGAAAGAAGAACAGCTTTAAATGGAATGGAGTTACATATGATTCTGAATTATTATGTGATTTACTTCATTCGGAAGGCGCAGAAGTTTTATCTGTGTACGATGAGGATTTCTATGCAGGCATGCCGGCTCTTACAAAGAATAGTTTTGGCGAAGGTACAGCATATTATGTGGCAACACGTTCAAACAGTGAATTTTATGAGAAGCTGATTGAAAATATTTGTGCTGACAACCAAGTTAAAGCTGTTATGGAGACTCCAGAAGGTGTTGAAGCAACAGCACGTTATAATGACAATAAGAAATATATCTTCTTGTTAAATCATACAGAAGCTGAGAAGGTCGTTGTGGCAGATGCAGATTATGTTGATATATTAAATGATGTTCAAATAAAAGCGGGAGATGAAATTGCACTTGAAAAAGTAGCAGTTAGAATTTTGGAGAGCAAGTAGAATGAATAAGTTAAGAGCTGTTTTGGGCAAATTGAAAATTAAGAAATTAAAACTTAGAGGACAAATGTACTGTGTTTATATTTGTGCGTTGATTGTTCCGTTGCTGATTATAGGTATTACTTTGGTATATAATGCTGATAAGATGCTTAATGAATATTATATGGAATTATTACAATCTGAGAATTCTAAGGTTAGGAATATTTTTGCACAGATTACAACACAAAGCTACAGTATTTCCAATGAAATTTGCTTTGGTAATGCTCAAAAAACTTTACTTTCAAAAGAATATGAATCTACGCTTGATTTTATTGATTATGTAAATACTAACAGCGAGCTTGATGATATTATATATAACTATTCTCAAATAAGTGAAATTTGTATATATACAGATAATCCTACTGTTACAAATTATAAGCAATTTTTATTTGCGACAGAAGAAGTACAAGACGAGCAATGGTACAAACAAGCATTGGAGAAATCCAATGCTTTTTGGGCTAATATAGAGGATACAAATCCTTATGGCAATAAAGTGAATAATATTTCTTTGGTTAGAAGAATTTTTTTACCTAATACCGAATATAATGCAGTTCTTGTGATTAAATTAAATGACAGCTATATTCGTTCCAGAGTTGATTCAAAGGTTATTGATGCGGTATCTTTGGATGATGGTCCGATTATATATAGTTCAACCAATAGTCTTTATGGCAAAGAAATGCCTGTTGATATAAATTATGAAGACAGATATTATGTCTATTCGGATGTAATAGAGAATGATGATATTACATATTTTGCAGCTGTGTCCACTGTTAATCTATATATGACAAGCTCCAGATTATATATATGTACAATGAATGATGAGATATATTACAATATTAGAAATATTGAAAACATTCTTGTTACAATTCTTGCTCTTGCTGTATTGATTCCTGGTATTGTTTTGATTGCTTTTACATATAAATTTACAGGGCGTGTATATCTGTTACGAGAAGAAATGCATAAGGCAAGTATTAAAGAGTATGATATGCGTGAAAAATTTCCCGGACATGATGAACTTACGGATGCGTTTGAAGACCTGAAAAAGATGGTTAGTGAAATTAAGGAAAAAGAAGCAAAAATGTATGAAGCGGAGCTTAATGAAAAAGAACTTCGTAACAGTCAGCAGATTATGGAATATAAGATGCTGGCAAGTCAGATTAATCCTCATTATCTCTATAATACATTGGAAACTATTCGTATGAAATCGTTGACGATGGGGAATAAAGAGGTTGCAGATTGTATAAAGATATTAGGTAAAACTTTGCAATATGTATTGAAAAACACAGGCACAACATCAACTACATTGAAGAAAGAAATTGATCATGTTGAAAATTATCTGACAATTCAAAAAATGCGTTTTGGAAACAGAATTAATTATATTTTGAATATCGAGGAAGGTCTTGAAACCGGTGATTATATTGTATTGCCGCTGTTATTACAGCCGATAGTTGAAAATGCTGTGACTCACGGACTTGAAAACATTGATGGTGAAGGTGTAATTGAAGTAAGAATTTGTCATAATGATTTTGAAGAATTGCAGATTTCCGTAAGTGATAATGGACAGGGGATGAAACCGGAAGAGTTTGAAAAAGTACATGAAAAATTAAATACACCGGGACTTAAACTGGAATCAAGCATTGGTGTGTATAATATTTGTGAACGTATCAGGTTGCATTATGGCGAGGAATACGGCTTACAGATAGAAAGTGAATATGGAAAAGGTACAAAGGTTACAATGTATTTGCCTGTCATAAATTCATTGTAAAAAAGATGTAATTTTTAGAGTAATTTATGTGCAAAACCATATGTTTTTTTTGCAGAAGTTTTTTGGTAAATTATAGTTATTAAAAGAAATCCTAATGGGAGGTAGAAAGATGAAGAAAATGTTTAAAAAAGCTGTCGTAGCAGCTTTAACAACAGCAATGGCACTTGGTAGTGTTATTGCACAGCCAATGCAGGCTAAAGCTGATACAGGGGAATATGAAATGTTCCTTGCATATGGTGGTGGTTCAGGCTGGGAGTACCAGTATTATGGAGAAGGTGCAACTGATAACTCAGGTGATGTAGTAGGTACTACAGCAAAAGCAACTGATGGTTCTACAGTAACAGTTGGTGTTACATTACCGGCAGCTGCAGATCAGTCTTGGTTCTGGGCACCAGTATTAGTAGTTGATGATGGTGCAGCAAATATAGCAGTTGATTACACAATCGACAAGGTTACAATCAATGGTGAAGATGTTACAAGTCAGGTTGATTTATCAGTAAGCACAAACGGAACAAACTGGGCTGAAGGAACAGGTAATTATACTGAAACACAGGCAGTTCGTCTTTGCGGTGGTTACAATGAATGGGCAGATAAGTTCATTCCTACAGCTCCAGCTGATATTACAGAAATCATGTACACAATTACAATTAATTCTGTAACAATGAATGCAGCAAGTGATGACGGAAGTGATGACGGAAGTAGCGATTCAACAGGTTTTGATCCTTCAGGTAAGTACAATGCTTACATGGGTATTCAGACACCATCTTGGTCATTCCGTAACGCTTGGGATGATAAGGACTACGGTATCGAAAGTGATGTATTCAACCAGATTACAGGTTGGGATGCTGATAACAATGCAGTTGCAAGAGAAGGTGTTATCACAGACGTAGAAATCGCTGGTAACGGTACATACACAGTTGGTGTTTCTGGTATTGGTTCATGGGTAGGCGGCGAGCTTGAATCATCAGAAGGTATCTTCAACTTATTATTCGTATCAACAAACATTCCATTATCTGATGACCTTAAGATTACAGATGTTAAGTTAATCGTTGATGGTACTGTAAAGCATACAGATTCAGAAGCATACCTTGATCCGGATGCAACAGATTATGCTAAGATTTTAGTACAGAACATTTGGAATGAAAACAAAGCTGAAATCTCTTACTATCCTGTACCAACAGACAGCGTAGAAATTCAGTTCACAGTTTCAGGTTTTGATTACGATAATGAAGCTTCTGCAGCAGATGACAAAGCTGACGATGCAAACAAAGATTCTGCAAACAAAGATTCTGCAAACAAAGAAACTGACACAACAAAGGCTGATTCAGACGATAAAGAAGAAAGCGGTTCAAACATCACAGTAATTATCGTTGTAGTAGTTGTAATAGCTGTAGTTGCAGTTGTAGCAGTAATGATGAGCAAGAAGAAAAAATAATCAGTAAACTTAAATATTTGAAATGATAAAAAGGCATTCATTTTTAGTGAAAATGGATGTCTTTTTTTTATGGTTTTTCCTTTAAAAATTAAGGTATTTTGAGGTTTGTAGTTGAAAATTTAGTGTATTTTAGTTGCAGATTTTAAGGTTTTTTAAAAAGCTTGTTTTTACTATAATATAACTAAGATAAAGATACTATGAATAGTACCTAAATAAACATATTTAGAGGAGGTTAAAATGGAAGGAAATATTAATGAGAAAGTTAACAAATTGCGAATTCCTTATGTGATTATGAGATTATTAACCATAGTAAGTGTAGCAATGTTATTCTTTCCATCATTGTCACCGGCAAATTTTATAAGGCAGGCAGGTCAGGCTAAGATAAAGGCCACTACATCATTATTTACAAGTGGTATCTCATATACCAGCTTAACTAACGGCTTGGAAAGAGCATTTTTAAAAGGATGGTTAAATGAAGAACATTTTTATATGCTTTTTGCATTTAGTATGGTTGTGTTGATTGCAATTGTATTTTTAGTAATTGGTGTATGTATGTCACTTGGTAACCTTAAGATGAAAAAGTTTGGTAATGTGGCATTGTTAGTTGGAGCATTTGGGGAACTTATAGGTATTGTGGGAATATTTGTTTCATATAATACAATTATTTCAAGTATGAATGCAGATAAAATTGTAACAGAATTCCCTATTGGTTTACCTATATATCTGGTAATAGCAATTATTACAGCATTGTTTGCTGTGTTTGTTACAGCTATGACACCAAAGGCTGATAAAGAACAGAAGATGGATATGGAATCAAAATATAAATTATTCCTTATGTTGATGCCATTTTTATTATTAGTATTTGCTTTCTCTTACTTACCATTATTCAGTTGGAGATATGCATTCTATGATTATTCAGCAGGTGGTGAATTATCATCAGAAAACTTTGTTGGATTAAAGTACTTTAAGTTATTAGTTCAAAATGAAGCTTATACACAGAGATTATTAACAGTTCTTAAGAATACATTGGCAATGAGTGGTCTTGGTATTTTAACAAGCTGGGTTCCAATGGCATTTGCTATATTCCTGACTGAAATAAAAAGTCCAAGATTTAAGAGATTTGTACAGTTGTTTACAACAGTACCTAACTTTATCAGCTGGGTTTTAGTATATGCAATTGCATTTGCTATTTTTAATACAGATGGTTTTGTTAACACTCTTATTAATAATTTAGGTGGAAGTGCAAATGCAAACTATTTGCAGTCTGAATCACATATGTGGCTCAAGATGTTAGCTTGGGGTATGTGGAAAGGTACAGGTTGGAGTGCTATTATTTACATTTCAGGTATTGCAGGTATCGACCAGCAGCTTTATGAAGCGGCAGAAATTGATGGTGCAGGCAGATTCCAGAAGATGAAATATATTACAATTCCAGGCTTGTTACCTACATATGTTGTTATGTTGGTTATGTCAATCGCAGGTATTTTGAGTAATGGTATGGATCAGTACCTTGTATTCTCAAATGCTAACAATAAGAATATCATTGAAGTATTAGACTTATATGTATATAATTTAGGTATTGATAGTGGTGCTATACCGTTGTCTACGGTAGTAGGTATGACCAAGTCCATAGTATCGGTAGCGTTGTTGTTTATTGCGAATAAAGCGTCTAAGCTGATTCGTGGCGAAAATGTTGTATAGGAGGTGAAGATATGTCAAATAATGAACAGGCTAAATTAGAAGCTAAAAGAGAGCGTGAATATGAGAAAAAACATAAAAAGAAAGTCAAATTGACTTGGCAGGATGTAGTGTTTAACATTTTCAATTATGGATTTTTTGCAGTATTTACAATAAGCTGTATTTTCCCATTTTATTACATCTTCATCAATACTATTTCCAAGAGAAGTTATGTAGCAGCAGGTACGATTACTTTCTGGCCAAAGGGAGTTAATATTCAGAACTATGTTGATATATTAAAGGTAAGTGATATTTTCCAGGCCTTTGGTGTTTCAGTGGCAAGAACGATTCTTGGTACAGCGTTGATGGTTCTTGCAACAGCTCTTATTGGTTATCTTGTAACAAAGAACGAGATGTGGCATAGAAAGATTTGGTATCGTTTCATCATTATTACAATGTATTTTAATGCGGGTATCATTCCATGGTATTTGAATATGTCGATGTTAGGTTTAACAGGTTCCTTTGCAGCATATATCATTCCTGGTATTGTGGCTCCATATAATATTATTTTGGTAAAAACTTATATTGAGTCGATTCCGGCGGAATTGGAAGAAAGCGCATTTATGGATGGTGCAAGCTTCTTCACTGTATTTAGAAAAATTATATGGCCACTTAGCAAGCCTATTCTTGCAACAATTGCAATATTTGGTGCGGTAGGTCATTGGAATTCATTTACTGATTCGTTAATCTTAATGCAGAACAATCCAAAGATGTTCACTTTACAGCATTTGTTGTATAATTATCTTAATGCAAGTTCGAACATCGGAGGTATTATGGAGGGCGGTAACAATGCTGCACTTCAGGGCATGATGGAGAATATGATAAATGGTAAAGTTATTAAATACACTGTTTCGATGGTGGCAATTATTCCTATTTTGTTAGTATATCCATTTATGCAGAGATATTTTGAAAAGGGAATTATGCTTGGAGCAGTTAAAGGTTAATAAATAAAGGAGGAAGAGAAAATGAGAAAGGTAACAAAGAAACTTTTAGCAATCACTACAATGATTGCAATGGTTAGTAGTTCTTTTGCCGGTTGTGGTGATAAGGAAAAATCTAAGAATGAGCCAATCACATTAACGGTATTCAGTGAACTTGCTAATGTATCAGGTGAACAGGTTGGTTGGAGTGCAGATATGCTCCTTGACAAGTTTAACGTAAAATTAAATATCATAACATCTGGTGAAGGTGTTTATGAAACACGTATGGAATCAGGTGATTTAGGTGATATTGTTGTTTGGGGTAGTGATGGTGAAAACTACACTAAGGCAGTAAAAGCCGGTCTTTTATATGATTGGAACGAAGATGATTTACTTGCGGAGTATGGTCCTTATATCAAGGAAAATATGCCATATGCATTACAAAAGAATCAGGAATTGACAAAGACAATTACAGATGGTGAAAGCGATGCGCTTTATGGTTTTGGTCACAATGTAGCTACAAGTAGTGAAAATCACGAATCATTCTTCTATACATGGGATATTCGTTGGGATTTATACAAGCAGTTAGAATACCCTGAAGTAAATGATTTAAATGATTTAGTTGAAGTATTCAAAGATATGAAAGAAATTTGTCCAACAGATGACAATGGTAATGCAACATATGCAGTATCATTATGGCCTGATTGGGACGGAGATATGGTTATGTATGTAAAGGCTCTTGCTACAGCATACTATGGTTATGATGAACTTGGTATTGGTCTTTATGATTCAGATACAGGAACATATCATGCAGCTTTAGAAGAAGATGGACCATATCTTGAATGCCTCAAGTTCTTCAATGAGTTATATCAGAATGATCTTCTTGATCCTAACTCAATGACACAGACATATGATGGTATGTATGAAAAACTTCAGGCTGGTGGTGTATTCTGGTCAATCTTTAACTATTCAGGAAGCTTAGGATATAATGGTGATGAACACATTGCTTTAGATAAGATGATGTGCTCGCTTGTTCCTACAAATGCTAGTCCTATCGCATATGGTATGAGTGTAACAGGTGGTAACAGAATTTGGAGTATTGGTGCTAATACAGAATATCCTGAACTTTGTATGGAAATCATCAACTGGTTAGCAACACCTGAAGGAACAATGACATATAACTATGGTCCAAAGGGTCTTTGCTGGGATTATGATGATGAAGGATATACATACTTCACAGAATTTGGTAAGAAAGCATATATGGATAGAAGTACTCCTATGACAGGTGATTATGAAGGTACAGGTTCATTTAATGATGGATGTATCCAGATTAACAACACAACATGGAGTATCAATGCGGTAAATCCGGATTCAAACGGTGAAACTTATAACTGGGAAACATGGAAGAGTACTCAGGAAGCTGCGGCTAACTCAGTTGAACAGGACTGGAGAGATTACTTTGATGTATCATCAGTTCAGGAATATATGGAAAAAGGAAATTATACTGTTGCGCCGGCAACAACATTTACACTTGCATCTAAGACAGATGATTTCAAGACAGTATGGAGCAGTGTAACAGACGTTGTTACACAGTACAGCTGGAAAGCTATTTATGCAAGCTCAGACGAAGAATTCTACAAGATTGTTGATGAAATGATTGAACTTGCAAATGGTTATGGTTATGATCAGTGTGTAGAATGGTCAGTTGAACAGGCAGGTATCAGACATAATCTTGAAGAGGCGGTAAGATAATAATGAAATTATTTAGTGTGGATGGCGGTTTGTACAAATTTATGACGAGTTTGACAAACGTGTTCAAAATTAATATACTATGGCTCATTTTATCTCTTCCAATAGTGACATCAGGAGCAGCAACTATTGCTGCTTTCGATGTTACATTAAAAATGGTAGATGATGAAGAGGGTTATGTAGGTCGTCAGTTTTTTGCGGCATTTAAAGCCAATTTAAAAAGGGGAATACCTATGGGCTTGTTGAGTCTTTTGTGTATATATGTTATTTGGTTAGACTTTTCATTGTTTGAGCAAATTGAAGGTAATCCGATAATGTTGCTTATAATGGGGATTGTAGGAGCGTTTGTATTTGGATTGGGGTTCTTATATGCGTTTCCATTACAAGCAAGATATGAAAACACAGTAATTCGCACTTTGGAAAATTCATTTAATATTTCGTTGAAATATTTCGGAAGAACATTTTTTTTGATAATAGTATTAGCTATTGAAATTGTGATAATTCTTTGGAATAGTACAACATTTTTTATTGGAATATTAATTGGTCCGGCTTGTATAATATTTACAATTAGTGGTGTGGCTAAATATATATTTAGAGATTTAGAAAGAGAACCAGGAAGTGTAAGTAATCCGGAACAAATGTAGAGGAGAAATTGGATG
>CAZESO010000027.1:0-15531 GCA_964515325.1 uncultured Roseburia sp.
TTAAATGTTGATAAGGCTACAATGGATAAAGTACTTGCTAATGCTGAAATCAAGACAATGATTAATGCATTCGGTTGTGGTTTTTCAGAAGGCTATGGTAATGACTTTGATATTTCAAAGCTTAGATATAACAAGATTATTGTAATGACTGATGCGGATGTTGATGGTGCTCATATTGCAACATTGCTTCTGACTTTCTTCTACAGATTTATGCCGGAGCTTATACATGAGGGTCATGTATATCTTGCAACGCCACCTTTATATAAGGTTGTGCCAAAGAAGGGTGAAGGCGAGTATCTCTATGATGATAAGGCATTAGAAAAATACAGAAAAACACATACAGGATCATTTACATTACAGAGATACAAAGGTCTTGGTGAAATGGATGCAGATCAGCTTTGGGAGACAACTCTTAACCCTGAAACAAGAATATTAAAGCAGGTTGAGATAGAGGATGCCAGAATGGCGTCGGAAGTAACAGGAATGCTGATGGGTAATGAGGTTGCGCCTAGAAGAGAATTTATATATAGTCATGCACATGATGCAGAGATTGATGCCTAATAAGATACGAGATTAAGAAAGGAAAAGATGAATTATGGCGGAACAAATTATAAGAACCGAATATTCTGATGTAATGCAGAAATCATACATAGATTATGCCATGAGTGTTATCTGTGCCAGAGCTTTGCCGGATGTAAGAGATGGTTTGAAGCCTGTTCAGAGAAGAGTGCTTTATGCAATGGAACAGCTTGGCTTAAATCATGATAAACCACATAGAAAATCTGCTCGTATCGTAGGTGATACTATGGGTAAATTCCACCCACATGGTGACAGCTCAATCTATGATGCACTTGTTGTATTGGAGCAGGATTTTAAGAAGGGTATGGCACTCATAGACGGACATGGTAACTTTGGTTCCATCGAAGGTGATGGAGCAGCTGCCATGCGTTACACTGAGGCGAAGCTTAAGAAGTTTACACAGGAAGTTTATCTAGCGGATTTAGATAAAAATGTTGTAGATTTCGGACCAAACTTCGATGAAACAGAAAAAGAGCCTGTTGTATTACCTGTTAAGGTTCCAAATATACTTATAAATGGTGCTGAAGGTATTGCTGTTGGTATGACAACAAGTGTACCAACACACAATCTTTCGGAGGTATTAGACGCTGTTATGGCGTATATGGATAACAATGACATTACAGTTGCAGAGCTTATGGAGCATGTAAAGGGTCCTGACTTTCCAACAGGCGGTATTGTTATTAATAAAAGTGAGCTTTTGGACATTTATTCAAACGGTGTTGGAAAGATTAAGCTTAGAGGTAAGGTAGAATTCGAGGAAGCAAAGAAGAAGTCTGACAGAGATAAGCTTGTAATTACAGAGATACCATATACAATGATTGGTGCAAATATCGGTAAATTTATATCTGATGTTTGTGACCTAGTCGAGACAAAAAAGACTCAGGACATCGTGGATATATCCAATGAATCATCAAAGGAAGGTATCAGAATTGTACTTGAGTTAAAGAAAAATGCAGATGTAGAAAAGGTTAAAAATCTTCTTTACAAGAAGACTAAGCTTGAAGATACATTTGGCGTGAATATGCTTGCTATTGTAGATGGCAGACCAGAAACACTCAGCCTTAAAGATGTTATTGTTCACAATGTAAATTTCCAGTATGAGATTTATACAAGAAAGTATACAACCCTTTTAAATAAAGAGCTTGAACAGAAGGAAATCAAGGAAGGTCTTATTAAGGCTTGTAATATCATTGACCTGATTATCGAGATTTTAAGAGGTTCACAGAGTTTGAAGGATGCCAAGGCATGTCTTGTAAGTGGTGATACTTCTAATATCAAGTTTAAGTCAAAGGAATCAGAAATACTTGCCAGCCAGCTGTGTTTCTCTGAAAAGCAGGCACAGGCTATCCTTGAACTTAGATTGTACAAGTTAATAGGTCTTGAAATATTAGCTCTTCAGAAGGACTACGAGGATATTGTAAATAGAATCGCAGAGTATGAGGATATCTTAAATAACAGAAAGTCTATGACAAAGGTTATTAAGAAGGAGCTTGCACGAATCAAAAAGGAATACGGCGTAGAGAGAAAGACAGCAATAGAAGATGCACAAGCTGCTGTATATGTTGAAGAAAAGATTCAGGAGCAGGAAGTAGTATTTATTATGGACAGATTCTCATATGTTAAGACTATTGATAAGGCTTCCTATGAGAGAAATAATGAGGCAATCCATAATGAGAATAAGTACATATTCCCATGTATGAATACAGGAAAGATATGCGTATTTACTGATAAAGGTAATATGCACCAGATTAAGGTTAAGGATATACCATTTGTTAAGTTTAGAGACAAAGGTACTCCTATTGATAATCTTGGTAATTATAGCACAAGTGATGAGAATCTTATTTACATCTGTGATGCAGAAAGCTTGAAGAATAAAAAGCTTTTATTTACAACAAAGCAGGGTATGATGAAGGTGGTTGATACAGAGGAATTCGATGTTATCAAGAAGACTATTGCAGCTACAAAGCTTGCAGATGGAGATAGTGTGACAAGTATAATTGTGACAGCGATAACGGCGATTGCCGGCGAAATGACTGAAAAGGCAGAAGGTGCAGATGTTTCTGTTACAAATGATATGAATTCAGATTCTATGGATGCACCGATACTTATGTCAGGTGGATTTGATGATGACATAAATATGGGTGTTATGAGTGGCGGATTTGATGAATTTGGTGATACAGGCTTTGACGAAGAGGGCTTCGGTGGTATGGGTGGCTTCGAGGATGACTTCGGACAGTTTAGTATGTTTGATACACCGGTAACCCCTATGGCAGAAGGAGCAGAAAACAATTCAACTGATAATGTTATCTTACAGACAGCCAAGGGAATGTTCCTTAAATTCCCATTGTCAGAGATACCTGAGAAGAAGAAGGGAGCTATCGGTGTCCGTGGTATGAAGCTTGATAAAGATGATTACATTACAGATGTATATGTAGTCGATGCAGGTGATAATACTGTTGTAGAGTACAAGGACAAGAAAGTTGAGTTTAGAAAGTTAAAGACGACTAAGCGAGACGGTAGGGGTACGAAGGCTAAATAGGAATAGTATACGAAAATATGTTTATGATTTCGCTTGTTTTGTTTGGAAACGAAACAAGCGAAATTTTTATTGCGAAATTTCGTTTTGATGGTTATAATGTAAATATAAGATTGTGTTTGGAGGGCTGCATATGGAATATATAACAAGTACTGAAATTGCAGAAATAATGGGCGTTACACCTCGCAGAGTTCAACAGATGTGTAAGAATGGAGAGATTGAGGGTGCTGTTAAAAAGGGGCGTTCGTGGATGATTCCATGCAATATCGTTTCGGAGGATAATAATTATAAATACAGTAGGAGTGAAGAAGTTGGGGCAAAGAAAAAATCTTTACCTATAGGTATTTCGGATTATAAATTGGCTGTTGATGATTATTATTATGTTGATAAAACTTTGATGATTCGAGATTTTATTGATAATAAACCCAAAGTGTCATTATTTACACGCCCAAGAAGGTTTGGAAAAACACTTAATATGGATATGTTGCGTGTATTTTTTGAAAAGACAGCCGAGGATACATCAGTATATTTTAAGGATAAGCTCATATGGAAATGTGGTAGTAAATATACAGATTATCAGGGAAAGTATCCTGTTATATTTCTGACATTTAAGGATGTGAAGTGCGATTCATGGGAAAAAACTTATGAAAAGATTAAAACGCTTGTGATGAATGAATGTCAGCGTCATAATGAGCTTATAACCAGTGATAGATTGGATGAATATGAAAAGTCTCGATTTGAAAAACTGTTAAGTGGTGAAGCCAGTGAGATTAGCTATGAGATGTCCTTGCAGGAATTGTCATTATTGTTTCACAAGCATTATGGTAAGGAGACCATTATTATTATTGATGAATATGATACGCCTATTGGACAGGGACATAATTGCGGATTTTATGAAAATGTTGTAGGATTTATGCGAAATTTCTTCTCGGGTGGTTTGAAGGATAATCCCTATCTGGCATATGGTTTTATGACAGGAATTCTAAGAGTTGCCAAGGAAAGCATATTCAGCGGATTGAATAATATAAAGATTTATTCTGTATTGGATGAAAAGTATAGTCAGTATTTTGGATTTACAGGAGAAGAAGTTAAAAAGCTTCTTAAATATTATGAAGTAGCTACTAAGTATGATGAAGTATGCGAGTGGTATGATGGATATAAGTTTGGAGAAACAGAAATATTTAATCCATGGTCTGTCATAAACTATATTTCTGATGAATGTTCACCACAGGCATTTTGGCAGTCAACAGGAAGTAATGATATTATTGGAGAGATTATTGCAAATGCAACTCCGGAGATTACAGAAAATCTATATAAAATGTTGAGTGGACAGACTGTTACAACATATGTGGATACAAATGTTGTTTATCCGGAAATACAGAAGTATCCACATACTATTTATAGTTTTTTGATTCTTACAGGATATTTGAAAATTTCAGAAAGATATCGTCAATATGATGGTAACTTTATGTGCAATGTGGCTATTCCGAATAAGGAGATTGCATTCGTATATGAAAGAGAGATTCTTAATAAAATGGATAACATTGGAGCTGCCATAAGTATTCAGCAGGCCATATTTTCAAAAGATTCCAAAAAGCTACAGGAGCTATTGGAGAAATATATGTTAGAATCTATTTCGTCACTAGACGGAGCAAATGAGAACTTTTATCATGGTATGATGCTTGGACTTTGTGCAGTTCTTAACAATCGTTATTATGTGCGTTCCAACAGGGAGTCAGGATATGGTCGCTTTGATATCCAACTGATACCTCAAAGTAAGATGTTGCCAGGGTTTATATTTGAGTTTAAGCATACTAAAGATGAAGCAGAAGATTTGGAAATTCTTGCAGGCAAGGCACTTAAACAGATTGATGAAAGGAAATATGATACGGAACTTATATCAATTGGAGTTAATAATGTTGTTAAAATTGGCATTGCATTTCGAGGGAAGAATGCAGTTGTAAAAGAAAAATTCTGTTGAATAAAACTTGAAAAAGTGGTAAAATTACTACAATATTTATGTTTAGGATTGGAGAAGAATATGGTTGATAATAAGTATGTAGCTTATGTGGGTTCGTATACTCATGGCAAAGCTAAAGGTATAACAATATGTGACGTGGATATAGATGAAGGTATATTTATTCCTAGAAAAGAAATTGAAGTGGGTAATCCTTCATATCTTAGAATAGCTAATAATGGAAAGTTTTTATACTCTGTATCAGATTTAGGAATTTCATCATTTAAAATATTAGAAGATGGTGATTTGCAGTTTATGAACCTTGGTTCTATCAATGGTATGAGAGCCTGTCATATCAGTGTTGATAAGAAGGACAAGTTTATTTATACAGCAGGTTATCATGATGGTAAGGCATCAGTTGTTCGTATCAATGACGATGGTAGTGTTGGTGAGCTTACATCAGAAGTGTTCCACAAGGGTATGGGCAGTATTGCAGAAAGAAACTTTAGACCACATATTACTTGTACAAGACTTACTCCTGACAGTCAGTTTATGGTGGCATGTGATGTGGGTATTGACCAGGTTAAATTATATAAATTTAATCATGAAACAGGCGCAATTAAGCTTGTAGATATTTTAAGATGTGAGCTTGAGTCAGCTCCAAGAAGTATGCTTTTCAGTCCTGACGGAAAGTATGCATATCTTATCTGCCAGCTTATGAATTGTGTAAATGTTTATAAGTATAGTGGTGAGAATGGCTTGCCTAACTTTGAACTTATTCAACAGATTAGTACGCTTGGAAAGAAGTATAATGATAAGAGTGCAGTTGCGGCTCTTAGATTTACATCAGATTGTAAGTATCTCTTTTGTAGTAATGCTGGTGATAATAGTGTGGCGTTCTTTAAGAGAGATGAGGAAGATGGAACGTTGGAGAAACTTTCTGTACTTCCTGTTAGTGGTGATTATCCAAAACAGATATGTGTATTCCCGGATGATAAACATTTAGCATCTATGAATCATGAATCAAATGAGATTACATTTTTTGACATTGATTATGAGAATGGAATTATAATACAACACGGAAAGCCAATTAAAGTAGAGACACCAAATGTTGCGGTTATAGCGAAGTTATAAATTGATAGAAAGTAAATGAGGCTGTGGCATAGTGTGAGTGCAACAGCCTCGTAGTATTATAGAAAGGATTGTTTATATGAAAATTGAATTAGGTTTGGATAAGATAAAAAAATTATTATTTCTTTTGGGCAATCCTGAAAAATATTTAAAGGTAATACATGTTGCAGGAACTAATGGTAAAGGGTCAGTTATTTCGTATCTTTATAGCATTTTAATGAAAAAAGACTTGAAAATAGGCAGATATATATCGCCGGCAGTATTTGATGAATTAGAGATAATTCAGATTAATGGTGTTAATATTGAACGTCAGGAATATGATGCATTAATGAATAGGGTTGATGAAGTTGCAGCTAAAATGACTAAAGAACCATCTATGTATGAAAAGCAGACTGTTGTTGCCATATTATATTTTGTCAAAGAGAAATGTGATGTATGTATTATAGAAACAGGATTAGGTGGAAGCTTAGATGCTACAAATGTATTTAGGAAAGCACTTTGTAGTATTATTACTTCTGTTGATTTTGATCATACAGAGTATTTGGGAGAAAGTATAAATGAGATTGCAGAGGCAAAAGCTGGTATTATCAAGTCATATAGTCCTATTGTTCTTGCGCCTCAGAAATATTCAGAAGTATTTGATGTGGTACAGAAGAAGGCTGCAGATTGTTATGCTACAGTATTATGTGTTGATAAGAATGGTATAATTGATGAAAAAGAGGAAAATGGATTTTCATATAAAGCATATGGCGGAAAGGTATATGAAGGTATCAAACCTAAGAATAAGGCATTATATCAGCGGGAAAATATTTGTACAGCTATAGAAGTAATAAATATTTTAAATTATTATGAATACAAGATATCTGATGAAGAGATTGTAGATGGCATAAATGAAGCTGTATGGTCTGGAAGATTTGAACAGGTTAATAATGAACCGATAGTTTATATTGATGGTGCGCATAATCCAAATGGAGCAGAACGTTTGAAAGAAACAATATTACAGCATTTTTCTGATAAGAAGCTTACATTGGTTATGGGTGTATTCAAGGATAAGGATTATAAGCAAATAGCAGAGATTATGGCTCCTTTGGCTGACAAGATGTATACATTTACACCTGAAAATGAGAGAGGATTATCAGGTGAAGAGTTGAGGAAGGAGATTGCCTTAATAAACTCTAATGTAGAAAATTGTGAACAGCTTCAGAAGGCTTTGGATAAAGCTGTTTTAGATAAGGATAATATTGTGATAGTGTTTGGTTCGTTATCTTATTTGAAGGATGTGAAAGGATATTTTTTAAATGAAGATAGGTAATAAAGAGTTAGATTTATGTAATGAAGTTTATATAATGGGGATATTGAATGTAACTCCGGATTCGTTTTCCGATGGAGGGAAGTGGAATGATTCCGATAAGGCATTACGACATGTGGAACAAATGATAAAGGATGGTGCTGATATCATTGATGTTGGTGGAGAATCAACAAGACCTGGATTTGAGCCTGTGTCAGAACAGCAGGAAGTTGAAAGAGTTGCACCGGTTATAGAAATAATAAAACATAATTTTGACATAGCTGTATCGGTGGATACCTATAAATCAAAAGTTGCATCAGAAGCTATTTTGTCTGGGGCAGATATGGTTAATGATATTTGGGGATTAAAAGCTGATAAAGCTATGGCGAAAGTTATTGCAAATGCAGGACTGCCTTGCTGTCTTATGCATAACAGAGATGTGAAATTGAAGCCATATCATGATTTTTTGGAAGATGTAGTGACTGACCTTGATGAAAGCGTGGATATTGCATTGAAGGCAGGTGTGAGTAAAGAAAAGATTATTCTTGATCCGGGAATTGGTTTTGCTAAAAATTTGGAACAAAATCTGAAGATGATGAATAATTGTGAAATACTTCATAAACTTTCCTATCCAATATTATTGGGGACATCGCGTAAGTCGATGATAGGGCTGACCCTTGATTTGCCGGTAGAGGAAAGATTAGAGGGAACAATTGCAACAACAGTAATGGGTGTTATGAAAGGCTGTTCTATAATACGTGTTCATGATGTAAAAGAAAATTTTAGGGCAGCAAAAATGACAAAAGCTATTATAAATTCATAGGATAAGGAGAGGTAGAACGTGAATAAAATTATAAGAAATATAATTTTGGTAGTGATATTTATAGTAATAGTGGGCGCAATTGTAGCCGGCATCATATTAAATAGGTTTGAGTATAACGATGATGATGCTGTGGGAAATACAGCAGGCAATCTTTATAATGGAGGATTGTTCTGTGAGAGTGACGGATATATTTACTTTGCTAATCCTAATGATAGTAATCAGCTTTATCGAATGGATGAAGATGGTGATAATATCAAGAAAATTCATAGTGATAAGGCTCAATACATAAATGTATATAATGATTACATTTATTATGTGAGATACAACCATGACAGTGGTCAGGAGGTTGTGTTTAGAGGAAATGTGTTTGGTGTATATCGTTTAAAAACAGGTGATACAACAGCAGAAGAATTATATGGAGAAATGGCTAATTCGTTGGTACTTACAGGTAATAAGCTTTATTTCCAAAGCTACAATGATAAAGATTTGATTGAAGTAAAGAGTGTTGAAATTGATGGGAAAAACCTTGAAAAAATAAGCACAGATGATTATTTGCCATTATCGGTATATGAAGGAGGCATTTATTACAGTAATGTAGATGGTAACCATAATATTGTCAAAATGGATACAGAAGATAATTCAAAAGTTACTGTTAAAGTAGGCAACTATTTTATGCCAATTGTAGAAGAAGATATTCTTTATTACATAGATGTTGAAGCAGGTTATCATTTGGTAAAGGAGGATCTTGCTACAGGTGAAAAGACGGTAATTACAGAGGATAGGTGCATAAATTATAATGTTAGTACAAAATATGGTGTTATTTATTACCAGTGTGAAAATGATGAAGAAGATCATAGACTTATGATGACAGACTTGGATGGCAAGGATACTGTGGTTGTTGGAATTGGTGATTTTACCAATATTCATATAACAAAAAATTACACCTACTATTATGAAATAACAGTAGGTGATGATAAAGATCTGTATTATGTTGAAACAGGTGAAAATCCTCAACCTAAGAAATTTGACTAAGGAGTTCACTTACTCGTTTGTTTAATAATGGATGAACGCAGTTTGGAGCAATTTCTTTTAAAGGTATTAATACAAAATCTCGTAGATGTAATTCAGGATGAGGAATTGTAAGAACATCATCATCGTATATTACATCATCGTATAATAAGATATCTAAATCAAGAGTGCGTGGTCCCCAGTGGATTTGACGCACTCTGTTTGCTTTCTGTTCAATCGTTTGCAAAAGTGTCAAAAGAGCCTTGGGTGAATATATTGTTTGAACTTTTATTGCGCCATTTAAGAAATTATCCTGTTCAGTATAACCATATGGTGGTGTAAGTATAAAGCTGGAAACTTTATTAACAATACACATATCATCATCATTAATCATAGTAATTGCGTCATTTAAATATTTTTCTTTATCACCCATGTTTGAACCTAATGCTATGTATGCTATATGCCAGCCGCGAGTGATTTTGACAGAAACATGATTGAGTGGAAGGCCTACAGGAGCCCAAGGTTTCTTAATCTCTATATCTAGTTTGGCAATAAGTGGATATGATAAAAGTAACTGATTTGCCAAGTTTTCGGCAGCAGCCTCTAAAAGCTTAAATGTATTTTCTGATAGATAATTGGTTATAAATTGGCATACATCAGCATAATTAACAGAGTCATCTATAGAATCTGATAATCCGGCTTTTGTTGTATCCGTATACATTGTGACAGATACTAAAAACTTTTGTCCCAGTACATTTTCCTCAGGTAAAACTCCATGTCTTCCGAATACTTCTAAATCTTTTATATTAATACAATCTGTATACATATTTCCTCCTGAAATTAAAAAATTAAATTATTATTGCCAACATAGTTTAACACAATAAATTTTTAATGTAAATCCTTATAAAATATATAAAGGTTTAATCACGTAATGACGATATATATGATGTATTGTTTTATGCGTTGTGAATTGAGAGGTTTTTATATGAGTATGATAGTTCAGGCAAATATGCCTATGATAAATGCACAGAGGAATTATAAAGTTAATACAGGTAATAGAGCCAAATCTACAGAAAAGTTATCTTCTGGTTATAAGATAAACAGAGCGGCTGATGATGCCGCCGGTCTTACTATTTCTGAAAAAATGAGAAAGCAGATTCGTGGACTTAACAGAGGTTCGTTGAATGGTCAGGATGGTGTATCCTGGGTACAGACAGGTGATGGTGCATTAGAAGAAGTTCATGCAATGTTACATAGAATGAAGGAACTTACAGTACAGTCTCTTAATGATACTAATACAGAGGCTGACAGAGCTGCGCTTCAGGCAGAGCTGGATGCCATTCAGTCGGAGATAGACAGAATTACTGATACAACTCAATTCAATACTAAGAATATATTTAGCGAGCATGAACCTACATACTATCAGTTTGAAGGAAATGTTGTGTGGAATCAAAGCCAGTTACATGTAATTGATGCAGGTGAAAATGATTTAACAATTAAATATATGATGGATGGAACTTCAGGTGAAGAAGAAGTTACAATCACAGTTCCGGCAGGAGTGTATACAACACAGGAACTTACAGATGAAATTGAAGATGCTTTGATTGCAGCAGGTGCCAATGAGAAGGGCATTTATGTTGAGTATACAGACGAAGGAAACTTCAATGTTAACCTTGAAGGTGGAGAAAAGATTGAATCGGTGACAGGTGAATTGGCATATCTTTTGTATGATACATATGAAGGTGGCAGTGCAGGTGCGCTTATTGGTACGACACCATTCAGGTACGAGAATACAAAGCTTGCTATATATGATGATAACAACAATTTATCATTTGATATAGAGTATTTTGATGGAACTAAGAGAAGTGTAGACATTGAGATTCCTACTGATGCTGATGGTATAAAGTATAGCAGGGATGAGTTGATTGATATATTGAATCAAAAGCTTGCAGGAACTTCGGTAGAGGCTGTACCATCAGGAAATGCCATAAAATTGCAGAGCGATGAAGCAATTATTACAGGCTTTAAAGGAGATATGTTTAAGATTGATGGTGGTACAAATCCTCATACATCAGTATTTTATGATAATGTTAAGTATGGAAGCATATTTATGACTGCAGGTTCATTTACTGGTGGTTCTGTAATACCTGAGGATAGTAGGGATGCACAGCATCAGAAGTTTAAAATAACATCAAGTAATAATCAGTTGACTTTTAAGGCTAATGGCAGTGATACACCGGTTACGATTACCATTCCTGTTGATGCAACAGTTGGCTATACAGAATATACTTTAGATGAGATGGTAGCAAAGTTAAATGAATTATTTAATGATAATGGTCTTGAACTTAATGCTGTTATTAATGATACAGGAAGTTTTAGGGGAATTAAGATTAATTCGTTGGTAAAAGGTTCTATGAGTGCTGTGGGGTTGGATTCATCAAGTAGTGCTTATAATACTTTGTTTGTAGAGAGAGTATACAATACACCATATAATAATCCGGTTTCTCCATATAGAGACAGTAAATCCAATGAGGATGCAACATTTACAGGAAGTATGGAGTTTACAGGAAGCAATCCGTTGACAATAATAGCAGGTACAAATGATAAGTTTACATTAAATATTGGCAGTGATTCATATACCATTACATTAGATGCAGATACATATAATACAGCGGATGCTATACGAGCAGAAATTGATGACAAGCTAAATGGAACAAATGCAGCAGCGGCTTATAAAGGTTTGATAGAGGTAAGTGTAGAGAATGGTAAAATCAAGCTTACAGCAAAGGCAGATACAACTGTTAAAGATATTACAAGTCAGGCAACAGGCAGCACATTGAATATATCGGCTTCGGAAGTCAGCGGAAATGACGGTTATGATAATATATTTGTAGGAAAGACGCAAACGGTCCAATATACAACTGTTTCAGGCACGGATTCTATTACATTGAATACACCTATTACCGACCCGGCTACCATAACGGATGCGGATAAAAATCTTACTGTTAATGTTAATGGAACTAACAAGGTTGTAACATTGCCAACGGGAACCAATGTTACACATGACCAGATAATAGAGGCTATTAATAATCAATTGAGATCAGAAACTATAACAACAGACAATACATTTCAGGATGTAGAGGCGGAGGGTGAGACAACTTCCCATGATTTTGATGATTCTGATACAGGAACAACAAGTTATACATCTAAATCATATAGTGATGCAGGTTATTCGACACCTGTAGAAGGTGATCCAAGTGCATTTGCCACAAATGAGCCGGCTAAGGTTACTATGTCAGTTGCTCTTCCTGAAAATATGGTTATTGATAGTTCAAATAATTTGCTTCAAATAACCATCAATGACGAAGAGCGAATGATTACATTGACTAATGGAACATATACAAGTAGAACTGCGTTAGTGAATATGATACAGAATAAAATTAATTCAGAATTCACAACAGGAATAGGTGGTGCAGTTGTTTCGTTGAACGGAAGTAATCAATTGGTGTTTACTGCAAGAATAAACAATCAAACAGATGGCGCAGAAACGAATATCTCATTTTCAGCAGATACCAGTACATTTATAAAAGCTTTACATACAAACGAATATGCAGCTTCGGTTACAACCAATAATATGTTGAGCAGTATCACTATAGATGAGAATTCTAATCAGTTCAGTTTTAACTATGTTGAAGATGGTGTTGCAAAAACTGCGAATATTACACTGGATAAAAATACATATACCAGAAGTCAATTTATTAATATGCTTAATAATAAGTTGGATGCTGCAGGTGTAAATGTTACTGCCTCGTTAAGTGGCAATGCAATAAAGCTTACAACTGATAAGAAGGGTGATGGCAATGATATATCTATTGATTCTGATACAATAGGTAATTCAGTTGAAGCAATATTTGGTCCTATGGTTACAGAAACACCGGCATCAGCTACGGCTAATCAGGAGATTCAGGATAATATTACTATAGTTGAAAATGATTCGGATGAGTTTAAAGTAAGTGTAAACGGAACAGATTATACATTGAAGCTTGATCCAAAAACATATACTAGCAGAAGCGAGTTTGTTAGTATGCTTAATGATAAACTTCAGGAAGCTAATACGGGATTAAAGGCAGAGCTGGATGGGAATAAGATAAAATACACAACAGAAGAAGTTGGCGATGATGCAAGCTTTAAAGTTACTTATGCCGGAGGCGGTTCGGCTATGAAGGCTATTTATGGTGAAACTACAACTACATATCCGGGGGTTGTTGCGTCATTTGATTCCAATAACCAGCTTGTACTTACAGGTACACAGGGAGGTACATCATTATCCGTTAATTCTAATTCGGGAAGCTTGGTGCAAGAGCCGGAGATTATAACAAGTAATATAGCTACAAATCGTACACAGGGATATTATTCAAAGAACCATTCATATATAGATGGTGTGGATTTAACTTCTTCTAAAGTGGATGGCATGAATGATACTACATCTACACTTACCATTGATCAATGGAATGATGAACTTACGTTTACATATAATGCAAATGGTACAGCAAAAAGTGTATCTGTTACATTGACACAGAAGGATTATACATTTGATGAATTGAAGACTGCTCTTCAGGATGCTATTGATGCCCAAGCAGGAGCAGACCAATTGACAGTTACAGTTAGTTCTTCGGGTGTAAGAATTGAGGCTAATAACGCAGGAAATGCATATTATATGAATAGTTTCTCGGGGGATTTTTACTATAAGGTAATAAGTGGAATTAAGGAAACATCATCAAATCAAGGAGTTTCAACTGCAAATGGTACAGCACCGGCAGATACAGCATATACAGTAGGTCGAAAAGATGTAAGAAATAAAGCAGTAGAAATAAAGACAGGTATCAATGATACACTTTCATTAGATTTTCAGTATGGTAATAATACTACAGAATTTACTATTACATTAGACCCGGGAACATATCAGGGAGAAAGTCTTAAAAAAGCCATTCAGGAAAAGCTTAATGAAGCTATGGTTGCGCAGGGATTTGAAGCTAATATGATAGAAGTTGGTATTGGTGGAATAAGTACGGGTGTTGTGGGCTCTAATGATGCCAATGCACTTAACTTTAAACTATCATCTTCTGTCAGACTTCCGGCGGAAGGTACATATATAATTGATGGTGTTAGTGGAAATGCGGCGTTTAGTGTGTTCTATCAGACTGATGGTGAACTGATTCCTGCATATGTAAAGGGCGCTAAGGATTTGTCAAATGGTGTAACTATTGAAGATGGAGAGAATGAATTATCCTTTGATGTGGATGGTTCAACTTATACCATATCGTTGGAGGCGAAAGAATATACATCTGAGGAGTTAATTGATGAGATTAATAGTCAGCTAAACGGACAGAGTGCTCCGGTTGTAGCCGAACTTGAGGATGGAGTTCTCAAATTAAGTCATGTGAAGCTTGGCGAGCACAAGATTACAAATATAGTAGGAAGTGGCAAGCAGGTATTATTCTTCCGGGAAAATGGTGAAATAGGTGAAGAGGAAGATATAAAAATACAGTTAAGCAGTCAGGTTGGAGATTATATAACAATTGACAGACCTGTTGTGAATACAGTTTCATTAGGTATTAACTCAATTGCTATTACGGCTCCAAAATATGCAAATAAAGCTTTGGAAAGAATTGACCAAGCTTTGGCGATGGTATCGTCTATAAGAAGTGATTTTGGTGCTTCACAGAACAGACTTGAACATGCAATTGCAAATAATAAGAATAATGCAGAAAATACACAGGCCTCTGAATCAAGAATCAGAGATGTGGACATGGCAGAAGAAATGGTAGCGTATTCAAAGCATAGTATTCTTATGCAAGCAGGAGAAGCTGTGATTGCTCAGGGCATGTCTGATGCAGAAGGAGTGCTTAGATTGTTACAACCATAGTAAATAAAGAAAAAATAAGAATTAAAGGTAGTGGGTGAAAGTAAGCCCGCTACCTTTTTGAAATTAAAACAAAAAAAGAAGCTTCTTACGAAGCCTCTTTAGATGTTAAAAGCGGATAATTATTCATTCAAGTCCACTTTCTAGTAGTGGCTAAGAAGGGATTCGAACCCCTGACACCGCGGGTATGAACCGCGTGCTCTAGCCAACTGAGCTACTTAGCCAAAGGTATGGGACCAACAGGGCTCGAACCTGTGACCCTCTGCTTGTAAGGCAGATGCTCTCC
>CAZESO010000028.1:0-14714 GCA_964515325.1 uncultured Roseburia sp.
ATTGCTACTGCACATACAGTCACTACCTTGCCCATTGTAGCAGGCTTTTTATCTTTTTTCTTCTTTTCTTTCTTATAATTAACAGGTTCACTGTAATAGTTTCTACTTTCAGGCTGCCACTGTGGAACAGGTGCCTCTTGCTGCATCACTACATGTTGTTCCACTGCCTCAGGCTCTTCATGCACTGATTTCACCTCATCTGCCATACTTTCTGTATTCTCGACACTATCTGTATTGTTTAAATCAAAATTTGTATTCAGATTTTCATCCATACCCAATATCTCCTTTCATATCTTTATGATATGCTCCCATTCTAATATTACTTTGTGATTAAATTGTGTTCAGATATTTAAAAAAGTGTGTAGAATATGCGACACATTTTACACACTTTTCTATTTAAGGTTTATTGATCTTCTGGTAATTTAACTTCTTCAACACCTGTTCTAAAGGAAATCTCATTACTAATATTCTTTAATGTTGTTGTAGGCTTGTAATTCTCTGTAGGATACAAAAACTCATGTAACTTGGTTACATTATATGTTAAACCTTGTGCCACAACTGAATTTTGATTGTGTGTAACTTCACTGGTCTGACCTTCCATTGTATAAGGGAAACCTTCTGTTCCTGCCAATGAAAATTCTAATACAATTGGAAGTAACTCCATAATCTCTTCATATGACATACTTGTCTTGAATGCCGGCTGGCTTGCTCCAAATAACTCATTGGCAATATCAACTACATTGTCTACACCAAGCTGTTTTGCCTTACTAATAAGCTGTCTGATAACAAATCTTTGTCTTGCTGTTCTACCAAAATCATCATTATATACTGAGCCATCCTCATCCGTAAATGAACAATATCTAATTCTACAGAAAGCTGTAGCCTGAAGACCATTAAGGTGAACATATCCTGAATCATATACATCCGGCGAGCTAAGCCCTGTTACCTCTCTGGTTTCTACTAAATAACCATTAATGTAATATTTCTCATCAGGAGTAATATTTACATCAATACCACCAAATGCATCAATAATTGTTGCAAGACCTGCAAAGTTAACAACAGCATACTCATCAATACTTATATCTAAGTTTCTGTTAAGGTTAGTAAGCGCAAGCTCTACACCACCTATGTTAAATGCTGAATTAATCTTATTAAGTGTAGTATCACCATCAGCATCCACTATACTTAAGAATGTATCTCTATAAATAGATGACATTCTTACTTCTTTATTAATTGTATTGATTGTTGCAATGATAATACTGTCACTCAAACCAACTTCAAGACTATTATCTCTTGAATCAATACCAAAGAGTGCTATTGTAATATAATCCTCATACTGCTTGGTATCAAGTTCCGGATTAACATTAACTTTTTCTTCATCAAATTTATCATCATTATACTTTTCATTGAACTTACTCTCTAAGCCTGTAATTTTACCGGCACATTTACCACCACAGGTAATCATACTATTTCTAACTTCCTTTGGTGCAAGTAAAAATGTTGCCACAAGGCCTAACATTAACACTACAAAAATTTCCAATACTAAAAGTACAATTTTTATTCTTCTCTTTTTCTTCATCTTATTGTGCTTTCTTATTCTGGCTTTCTCTCTTCTTGAGATTCTTTCCTGTTCCTGTTCCTCAACCATCTCAAAAGCATCATCAACTGTAAAGTCTTCGAGCTCCTGAACTTCTTCAAGTTCTAACTTAATATCTTCAATGTTATCTTTATTATTACTCATTTTCTTTCTCCAAAATTCTTGGTTTTACCCTTTTTGTTTATCCATACGGATATATAATAATCCTTATTTAAGATTTTAGCAAGTTTTTATTTTTGTTTTTGCAAATGCATTATTATATATACATTATTTGACCAATCATTCTTACCAAACCTGTTTTTATAAATCCATATTTTTTCATTAGTTTCAGTTTTTTCAATTTACCTAGATTTTCCAAAGAAATATATGCATCTAAAATTTCTCTATTTTTATCATCTAATTGTTTATCAAAAACTCTTTTAAAACCAACTGCCTGCTTATATGTAAACAGCAATGAATCTTTCATTTCTTTTTTCTTGAAAAATTTTTTCAATAAATATGTTGGACTTTTTAAATTCTTTGCTCCCTCAGTATTGTTTCCATGTTGTCTATATTGTATATCATTGTTATCCATAAAAAAAACTTTGCCAAAAGCATTTGCAACAAGTCCTAACCACCAATCATGCATTATGGCTTCCTCAGGCATTTCTTTACACATATTTTTTAAACACTGATTAAAAATTGTTGTACAACCCGTAATATTGTTTTGTACTAACATTGCAGCCAAACCACTCTTTTTAAAATTTAACCTTTGCATATCAAAAAAAGATATATTCATAATATTCAACTTTTCATCAACTACTTTTAAATCACTATGCCCCAAGAGTGGAATATCTTGTCCATATTTTTTTTCAGCACTTTTTATTTCAGCAACAGCATTTTTTATTTTATCCTTTTGCCACACATCATCCTGATCACTTAACATAATATATGGCGCATCTGCATGTTGAAACAAATGAAAAAAGTTATTCTTAGCCCCACCTGTAGATATTTTATCATCAATCCACAGAATCTTTTCTGGATACTTCATAACATATTCTTTAACAATATCTAAGGTATTATCACTAGAACCATCATCATGAATTATAATTTTCCAATCCTCATATGTCTGTTCTAATATAGAATCAATTTGCTGTTTTAAATATTTCTCGCCATTATATGTGGCCATTAATATATCTACCATCATAAATTCCTATTCTTGTAATATTCTACTGGATTTCTGTATCCTCCACCACAATACTTATCTTCCATCTTTATATTATTAACTATATCTTGAGATAAAATATCGCCTTTAACAACTGCCTTTATTAGCTTTTCAGACAATTCTCTATCTGGCTCATCATTAATCGGAATATCAGTTGATACCTTTCTAAAATCTTCAGCATATCGCTTTATTCCGTTATGAATCTTTTCAATCGTTTCATTATACAACTGATTATCTTCAAGATACTCTGAATTACCTTTTTTGTCCAGTCTCAAAAACTGACCAAAAGGAGCTATTAATATTGCCTCAAGCAACAAATGATATCGATGAACATTTGAGTTAGAAATCTCCTGCTCACTATCATTGTCAATATAATAACCAATTATAGAGTTTCCGTCAATCTTTAATGGCTTCTTAGCATCATCAGTAGCAATATAGCAACCATAAAAAGCACGCCCTGTCAGCTTAGATAAATAATATTGAATAGTTCCTCCGTATCCAATATCAGATAACACAATGCTTTCATCATTTTCTATAATTTTATTAATATATGAAATATATTGTTCTCTCTCTTCCTTGGCTCTTTCAAGAATCAAATCCTTAAATTTTTCCAATATCTTCTTTACCTTCACACAATCATCTGGTAATTTAATATCTTCATCATACTCATTCTCTATATTTATTCCATATCTTTCACTTAATAAATTATCCAATTTACCTTCATAATAAATTTTTAAAGGCTCATAAATATCATTTTCACAATAAATTGATGCAAAAGATAATGCTCTTCTTGAAACCAACACATACTCTGATTTTGGATATATATTTTCCTTACCTTTAATCAATTCATCATAAACCATTTTTAACACATAACCATCTCTAGCTAAAAACAGTATCTTATTACTATTTTTTTTCTTTGCCTCCTGTGTCAACCAGAGAACATAATTTAAAATAATTGGTCCAAATACAACATATCCTAATTGGTTAGCATCATTAATTTCAATCTTAAATTTTTCTTTATTATATTTAAACGGATCAAGACATAATTCATTATATATAAGCCCTAATTCTATGCTATTAAGTACATTATTCTCATTTACTCCATTAACCAATTTTCCAATATTACTCAACTGAAAAAGCGTTCTGTCAGATAAAACATGGTAATTAGTTATTCCCTTATATTCTGGTTCCTGTACATCTGCTACCTCATTGTCACCTATATGAATACATTTCAATCCAGCATTTTCCTTTGCAAAATATTCCCACATAGTCCCGTTATCTTTTCTCATATCCATTTCTGAAGACAATAATAATTTATCATAATCTGTAATATCGTTCTTCAATAATATTTTCTCTATATCTTCTCGCCTTAAATGCATATCAGAAATAAGATATACTTTCTTATTAATGGTATTCTTTGCAAATTTTAATACTTCAATCATCTGCTTTTTCGGAATAATAAATCTATCTTCCAACTGCAATTCTAGATTCTTTGCATATTCTAAAATTTTACTATCAAGCTTTGATATTTTCATTATTTCTTTATAAATCTCATCAATGTCACAGTCTTTTTCTGTATTTTTATTTCTAAAAGAAGCCTCAGCCTCCACTCTTATATTATTAAAACCAGACTTGGTTCCAAACAAATCATCAATGCATTTTTCCACAATTCTAATAATAACTCTGTAATCGGAGATATTTCTAGAAACCAATGTATCAAATATATCAAATGATACTACATCATATGACTTTAGCTCTTCTTTCAAATTATCGTATGACTTTATCCAATATTGATTCATATTCTTTTTTCCATAATTATAAGAATAGCTTTTTCTATCTTTATCTAAAATCAATGTATTATATCCATTGTAATTACATACAAGTCCTACACATCGCTCAAAAGCATGGGCTAATGTGCCGTCCTTTTGTCCCATTTCCTTATCAAATTCATTCATACTTATCTTAGCTTCAAAGAACTGCTTTAAAGCTTTAACACTAGCCCAAAACATGGTTCCCATAGGATATTCAATATATTCTGGGAAGCTGGAAACATTGACTTTTATTCTATTTAAAAGCTCATTTCTTGCAAATTTGTTTTTCAACCACGAATGACCATAGTATGGTAAATATTCGAATGTTTCCGGATAAATAAGACCAATTTTTTCTCCTTTCTCAAGTTGAAACAAATGACTCTTAACCAGTTCACTATTTCCAAGTAAGGAATCAAATAAATATCTTCTCCATTCCTCCTGCTCTGAACCACTATATAAGGATTTTTTTGTATGAATGTGACATATAAAATCATATTCTAATACTTTCTCTGCATATATTGAAATTAATGGTGCAACATCTCTACCCTGATTAGGCATATCTGTAATATACACATTGACTACATTATCAATTTTTTTTAAGGTTTCATCTATCATTCTTTCATTTTTCTTTTCTTTATCTGATATTGAAACTAAAACATCAAAATGAAATGGTATCTTTTTTAAATAATCAACCATTTCATTCAATAAATCAATATAATACAAATGTAATTGAACAGCTATTTTTTTACTACATTCATAATTTTTATACTTAGTATCTTCAATACTAAGACTATCTGCCTGCTTTATTGCTTCCATATTCATCGCACTCCACACACGATATGAGGCAGTGTTTTTAAATGCAAAACCAAAAAAACGATAAAAAATTCCCTTTAATTTATTTTTCACCTTATAGTTCAATGGTATGCTTTTATATACTCTTTTTAAACAAGCAAATATCTTGTTTTTCATAGCTTATATGCTCCTTAATTTGTTATGCCCTTAAGATACTCAATATACTTCTTTATTCCTTCTTCGATTGAAACAAGTTCATCTTTGTATATCTGTCTAATCTTCGAATTATCTAAAACTACCTTTTTGGCATCAACACTTCTGCTTTCAACAAATTTAACCTGTAAATCAGGAGATATTTTTTTTACAATATCAAGTATTTCATTTTGAGATACACCTCTATTAATACTAACATTGAATACTTCATTATCACCTTCATACTCAACCAATGACTTTATCATTTTACATGCATCATCAATATAAATATAGTCTCTTTGAATTGTTCCGTCTCCCCAAACTTCTACTACTTCATTGTTTAGCATTTTCTTTATTACTGCATCCACAAAGCCAACTCCCTTATGATAATCCTGACCTGGTCCATATGGGTTTGAAATTCTTGCTATTAATATCTTTGTATGCAACTGAACATTAAATGTTCTGATTGTATTCTCAATGCATAACTTAATATTTCCATAATGATTGATTGGCTGGGCTTTCACGTCTTCACGAATCGGCTGTATTTCCTGATTTCCGTATACTGTTCCACCTGAAGACAAGAATATCATTTTCAGATTCTTTTTAATTACCAACTCGCAAAGCTTAATTGTTTGTAAAAAATCTTTACTATATCCACGCATATATTGTGTATTGGAATTTCCTGGATTAACTGTACTCAAAGAATGAATAACAATATCAATATCATTTGTTATTCTATCCAAGGTCTCATCATCAAAAAAATCACCTGCAATATACTTTACACCTTCAATCTGCTTTTCTGGCTTTAATAAATCAAATATAACCACTTCATATTCATTTGCTATAAATGTTTTGGCTAAATTGGTTCCAATAAATCCATTACCACCAATTATTAGTATTCTTTTCTTCATCTTCTTTGATTCCCTCTAATACTGCTTCATATACCTTATCTGCTTCTTTTTCCCAAGATGTATTTTCTGCAAAAGCTATTCCCTTTTCTCTAATAGCTTTTAATTCTTTCGGATGATTATAATAATACTCAATCTTGTCAGCTATTGCTATTGGGTCAAAATCAACCATAATAGAATTCTCATCATTTACAAGCCAGTCACTATTTGCACCCTTTGTACAAACAGCTACTGAATTTGACGCCATTACTTCCAACGGCAATAATGATAAGTTTGTATTTGACAATACAAGGCACATATCACACTGTGCATACAAATCAGCCAATTCTTCTAATTTAACGCTTCCCGCATTCAAATGTATAAATGGGATTTCATAATTACTTACATCCCAACCTGCAAAAATAACTTCAACCTCCGGCATTCTCTGTGTTATTTCATTTAATGCTAACAAGCCCAATTCAAAGGCTCTTCTTGCAGTAACCGGTCTGGCATAGAAGAATAATCTCTTCTTATCATCTCTTTTTTCTTTCTTAACATACAAGTCTCTATCGTAAGAAAAACCAAAGCTGCTAGTTTTCATTCCATATTCATCACGTAATTTATCTTTCAACCAGTCACCTGCTGTGATTCCTCTAAATCCAAATTTATATGTATTTTCAGCAAATACATACTCAGAACCTACTGCAAAGAAATAAGGTTCAAAATCCTGTACAAAATAGAATTTAGAAATTGTATTGTTAAATCTTCTTACAAAATAAGCTGTATTCCATGATGTTGCAAATGTTCCGTGTGCAAACTCGATATTATCTGTATTGGCATGTAATTCGATGCCTTCACCACCAATACCATAATACTCTTTTAAGAAATCAACCATTTCTTCATCAGTCTTTATGTTTACACCATTAAAGATATATATTCTATTCTTAATACCCTTTTTCTGTAATAATGATACAAATCTGAAAATATTAATATGTCCACCAGATCCAATTCCCATTTCCGGTATAATCCAGTTCAATATAATCGGACCATTTTTTGCAGCTTCATAGTCAGCCTTATTAAAATCAATAGATTGAACATTCATAATATAGCTGTAGAACCCTATAACATCTGTCTTATTTCCACCACCACTAACTTCGTCAATCTTTGATATAACTCCTGAAATTCCTTTTTTCTTTAATAATCTGTATGTTTTTCTAAAAAGTGTCCCTATCTTTGACATAATGCACCTCATTTACTACTTTCTTCTCTGTTTGCTCTGCTGCGAAACAACATTATCTAAAAACTTTTGTATAAATTTAGGATAGCTTGCATATCTTCCACCCCAATATCCACAATAGTATCTAGCATGATTTCTCCAGAATGAATGATTAATCCATTTGATTCTTTCCCAAATACTTAAATCCTTTACAGTCTTTAAATATCTTAAATCGCTTCGAATATGCTTGTATGTATTCAATACAACCTGATACCATTTGTTAACAATCAGATAACCATGCAACTTATACAAGCTTCTGTATTCATCAAAATATCTTCCAGCATATGAGAATAATTTAAAGTTATGAGAATGATATACTGGAGCATATGGACAATATACTTTCTTGAAGCCCATTTCAATCATTTTTCTTGCCCATATCTGATCCTCTGCAAAATCAACATCATCATAAGGATACTTTTCCCACACTCTTCGACGCAAACATGAATTATTATCTGAGAAAAACGCCAATAAATGCCTATATCCTTCATCAACTTTATAACGCTCTTTATCCTCCATGCTGTAAATAGTATTATCACTACCAAATCCTTGAAAATGAACTGTTAAATCTCTCTTATCATAAATGTTACAATCTTCATATGGATAGTGAATTCCAAAACCACCTACTATCTCATCATCAATCTTCATTGCATTAATGAAGTTTTCAAGCCATGTATCTGTAGCCGGTACGGCATCCTGTGTAATAAACACAATAAACTCACCCGTACCTTTAGACGCTCCATAATTACGAGTCTTTCCATGTCCAAATTCTTCTGGTTTAATTTGAAATAACTTACAATCATATTTCCTTATTATTTCAATAGTTTGATCACTTGAACCTGAATCAACACATATTACCTCATAGGAATACTGTGTCTTTTGCGAGAATACAGCTGCTAATGTTCTATCTAATAGGGCACCTGCATTTTTTGTTGGAATAACTATTGTAACATCCATAAATATCCTCTTTCTACTAAATGATTACTTAGATTTTTTACCTAAAATATTTTTACATTTTGAGTACACTCGCCATACTTTTGTCCTTCGTATAGCAGTAAGTTCTTCATTAAGAGATTTAATTATGTCTTCCTGCCCCTTTATAAGCTCATCTCTAAACTTTATATCCCCATCTCTTAATAACAATTCATTATCTTTACCTTGAATAATAATATCCCTATTTTTTATTTCACCATTTGCCAAAACAAGCTTTCTCTCTGTTTCTGATAATTTTACATTTAAACTGTTCTCATTCTTTATTTTGTCAATATATTCTTTTACAAGGTTAGAATTAGAATGGTATATTATCATTTCTAATTTAATTTCAACAAAGTTTTTATTCTTAATTGTGACTATCTGTGAATCACCGGAAAAATAGTAATCTTCCACCACATTAAAATCTGAATTTGTAGTAAAATCAACATGAATTATATCTCCGTTGCTGTCCTTTGCACATACATTAAATATCTTAATAATTGCAGATTGACAATCCAAGTGCATTTCTACTGATTCAACACCATTATGACACATTTCTTCAACCTTTAAATAATCACCAATAATAGCCTTTGTAGATATCAATTTCTTTTGACCATCAAAAGTCTGATAGCATCTAAGAATCTTTTTCACAATAGCCTTCTGGGCTTCTTCAATATTATATATTACATTGCTACTATTATTCGCATATTCTTCTAATACTTTTTTACCTGAAACATAATTTTGAAAACCTGTTTCCATATTCATATAAAGAACGATTTCTTCATCTTTTATATCCAATTCAGACAATATGTCTTTTTTCTCATTTTCATCTAATGTTGAAAATAATCCCGAAAATAACAATGATCTATAAATGACATAATCCACAGGTATTAAAATATCAAAAACCCATTCATAATCTGTAATATAAAGCTTGTTATTGCTTAAAATCAAGTTTCCAAATATCATATCAATATTTGCTATTGTATATGCTGTTTTTCCTTCTAATAATGAATAATCATTTACTCCAAACACCTTTTCAAATTCAGAACTACTTCTAAATTGTTCAATATTTGCAACCTTTTTCATAGAATTAAATAATTTCAAAATTTCATTTTTTAATTCAGAATAACCTTGTCGCTCATATATATCTGCAAGATATTCATCATATCTACATCCATCGATATATTCAAATTCAACAGCATTATCAACCAGTTTACATGGAGTAACCACCAACTTTTCATCCTGATAATACGATTGCAGGCGAGTCATATTAGTCTCTAATGATTTAATATGTTCCAATCCTTCTTTTTCAAGATTCTCTTTGACAATCTTCTTTACACCATCTTCAACTACCAACTTGGTTGCTATTCTATATTCACTTTTTCTTTCTCTTGAAAACTTAGAAAATATAACCTTTTTCATATTAACCAACTTTCTTTTCTATCTCAATAAAAAATGAATTTGAAAATTTATCAAACTTATTTTCATCCAACAACATATCATACGCTGTAGTTTCGTCAAAAAGGACAAATCTATCAGTATCAAAATTTCTTATATTGTTATACAATTCGCCTTTCTTTGGCATAAATTCATCTGAATATATTGTATTTGCAAATTTGTAATCAGGATATGGATAATAAAACTTGTAATTATTAAATCCATTTCTCTCCAGTATATTAATTAATTCATCTTTCGAAAAAGTTTTCACACCACTAGTCACTGGATAATTATTAATTCCTTCAAAATATTTTCCTACATGATCTTCCTTACATCCTGCAAAATATTTCAATCCCAATCTATTTTCTATAGCGATGAGAAGCTTTCCATTATCTTTTAAATGATTATTAACAATCTTTAAAAACTCGTCATATGGATTTTCACAATTCATATACAACTCGCCATACTCAAACACACCTATAAGTGTTATATAATCAAATTTTTCTTCCAAATGTTTCTCAACATCTTTAAAATTGCCTACATATATTTCAAGATTGTCGCTATCTTTATGTCTATTTGCATTAATCAGGCTTCTTCTTTTAGATAAGTCAATGCCTATGACCTTTTTAACCTTATCCAAAAACGCTCCTGTAACGGCACCACATCCAGCACCCACTTCAAGAACTGTAGCATCCTTTTCAAATGGATACCATGCTAAAATATTTTCGCGTTCCTTTGATAAATGATATAAAAGTGGCCACTGATTTTTTTCTAAAATTTTATTGTCATATTCTTCCTCTTGGTAATTGGAAACAATATTCAATAACTCATCTTCCACTTCACCATCACTATATAAATCAGCACCAGGATAATAATCCAAATTTAATTTAACTTTCCCAATACATTCTTGCATATCAATGCTCCTTACAAATATCTAACCTCTGATTTCATATCATAAAATCCTATTGTATTTTTTGTAGATAAAACTTCAATATTACAAATATCATATAATCTATTATACACAACAAAGTCTTCTACCTCATAACCTGTACAACCTAAAGATAATAAATATTGCCCTCCCTGCAAGCTCATTTTCTGTCTGAACTCTACAGTTACGACATCTCCTGCTTTAGCACTCTTAATGTTATTCTTTTCTAACATTGTATTTGTACCTGTAATCTCAGTTCCTTTTATATCCTTAATTGTAAATGCAAAAATCGGTCTAACAAGATCTTCATAAAACTTTATTTTCATTCTAACAGCAAACTCATCATCTTTATGAATCGCATTAGATATTTCTCCAAAATTGTTTACTACTGCAAAATCAACAATCTCTGCTTCTTTTCCACCATAGATAACTGCATTCGGATTAATAACAATATTATCTTTCCATAATTCATCTTCTTTATATTCATCAATACTCTTGATTTCAATGTCACCATTTATATCTTCATCATATTGATTAACAAGAATCTTCTTAAATATATTTACAACATCTGCTGTTTTTCCAAGTTTAACCTGCTTACCTTTATTAATTAATAAACATCTGTCACAATATTTCAAAATACTGCTCATATCATGTGAAACGAACAATATTGTTTTACCCTGTTCCTTAAATTCGTTGAATTTCTGATAACATTTTGCTTGGAAGAAAATATCTCCAACACTTAATGCTTCATCGACAATTAATATATCCGGCTCAACATTAATTGCAACAGCAAAGGCTAATCTTGCAAACATACCACTAGAATAAGTCTTAACAGGTTGATTGATGAACTCACCTATTTCAGCAAAATCAATAATTGATTGTAACTTCTTATCCATCTCTTCATCTGAGAATCCCATCATAGTTCCATTAAGATAAATATTTTCTATTCCTGTATATTCCATATTAAAACCAGCACCCAATTCCAAAAGAGCACTAATTTTACCATTAACCTTATAGCTACCACCTGTTTGATTAAGAACACCTGTGATTATCTTTAATAATGTAGATTTTCCCGAGCCATTTGTACCAATAATACCAACACATTCTCCCTTTTTTACATTAAAAGATATATCATCAAGGGCATAATGCTCTGTATGATAACATTTTTTTGTTATAGATATCGCTTCTTTTAATCTATTAATCGGCTTTTCGTATAATTTATAAACTTTACTTATATTTTTTACTTCTATTACATTATCACTCATTTTTACTTCTCCATACATACTATATTACATCTGAAAAATGTACTTCTAATCTCTTAAATACTTTTGTACTGATAAACATAATACCTAATGTTACTACCCAAAAATATATGGTAATCTTATATCTTTGCCAAAACCATACATTACTGATATAACAATCTCTATAGCCATTAACAATATAATATACTGGATTAAACTTTAAAATCCATCTAAACTGTTCCGGCATCATACTTTCATGCCACATAATAGGTGTAAGCCACATACCTATCTGAGTAAAAATGTTGACAATTTGTCCAAAATCTTTAAAAAATGGTGTTATTGCACAAGTAAGATAACTAAGGGCTACAACTAACGCAACCGTGCAAAGCACATAATATGGAATTTGTATTATAGCTATTCCTGGTGTCATACCGTTTACTACAAAAACAAATAACGCTAAAAAGATAAAGAAAATATGAACAAATAATGAAGATAAAATCTTCACCAAAGGAAGTATTGATATATTAAACACTACTTTTTTAACCAAATAGCTATACTCCATCAAACAATTTGTTGCGTTCATTAATGCTTCTGCAAAAAAGAACCATGGTATTATACCTGCTATTAAAAACAACACAAAAGGATAACCATTATCCGTAGGAGCTGCCTTGAATCCCACCTGAAATACAAATACATATATCGCAACTGTAATGACAGGCTGAACAAAAGCCCAAAATATTCCCAAATAAGAACCAGCATATTTAGTTTTGAAATCATTCTTTGATAATTTCATTATCATTCTTCTGTTCTTAATCAACTCTTTAATAAAACCCATTTTCTTACTTCCTTTTAATCAAATTATCACCAAACTATTTACTTAACTCTTAAGTTTCTTGATTTTATTGAATATCAAGAGACTTTATTCCGCCCCAATTCTGATCCTTTTCCGAAATAGTTAAATCATCCTTTGTCATTCCTTCCGGCATAGGCCATTCCACACCAATTTCAGGATCATCCCATTTAAGACCACCTTCATCATTTGGATGATAGAAATCCGTACACTTGTATGCGAACTCAGCCGATTCAGATAACACTACAAAGCCATGGGCGAAATTCTTTGGGATAAAGAACTGTTTCTTATTCTCCGCCGAAAGAACAACACCATACCACTTGCCATAAGTAGCAGAGCCTGGTCTTAAATCTACTGCAACATCAAAAACTTCTCCACTAACTACCCTTACAAGCTTGTCCTGTGGAAATTCTTTCTGAAAGTGTAAACCTCTAAGAACACCCTTCTTTGAGCTTGACTGATTATCCTGTACAAATTCCATATCAATTCCTGCAGCCTTATAATCATTGTAGTTATAAGTCTCCATAAAATATCCTCTTTCATCACCAAACACTGTAGGTGTAATTACCTTTAATCCTTCAATTTCACATGTTTCAACTGTTATCTTTCCCATCGTCTTTTCCTTTCGAACCAAATCTTATAATCCGTTAGCAACATCCATAATATACTGACCATATTCAGTCTTCAAAAGTGGCTCAGCTAATTTCTTTAACTGTTCTGCATCAATGAAACCTCTCTTATATGCGATTTCTTCAATACACGAAATATAAAGTCCCTGTCTCTTCTGGAATGCAGAAACAAAATCAGCAGCCGCAAGAAGCATATCATGATTACCTGTATCAAGCCATGCAAAACCACGACCTAATGTTTCAACCTGTAATGTACCTCTTCTTAAATATTCATTATTAATAGACGTTATTTCAATTTCACCTCTAGCTGAAGGTTTAACATTCTTTGCAATTTCAACAACATCATTGTCATAGAAATAAAGACCTGGTACTGCATAGTTTGACTTTGGATTAGCTGGTTTTTCTTCAATTGATAATGCCTTACCATTTTCATCAAACTCAACAACACCATATTCTCTTGGGTCTTTTACATAGTAACCAAAAATTGTTGCACCCTTTTCTCTTTCAGCAGCACTCTTCAATACTTTCGAGAAACTCTGTCCATAGAAAATATTATCTCCTAATACTAATGCAACATTATCTGTTCCGATAAATTTCTCACCAATAATAAATGCATCTGCAAGTCCTCTTGGTTCTTCCTGTATAGCATATTCAAATCTCATACCAAGCTGCTCACCACTACCCAATAATTCCTTGAATACTGGTAAATCTCTTGGTGTAGAAATAATAAGTACTTCTCTAATTCCAGCCAACATTAATGTTGACAATGGATAATATATCATTGGCTTATCATAAACTGGCATAATCTGCTTAGAGATTGCCTTTGTTAATGGATATAATCTTGTTCCTGCTCCGCCTGCTAAAATAATTCCTTTCATTCTTAAATCCTCCGTTTAATTCA